>CACZIP010000026.1 GCA_902781245.1 uncultured Coriobacteriaceae bacterium
TGCCATCTACAGGCTCGACAAGATCACGGTGAGCGCCATCGCGCGCGAAGCCGACATCGACCGCAAGACCTTCTACCTCCATTACTCGTCTGTCAACGATCTGGCAAACCACAAGACCGAGGAATCCATAGACCGCATTGCCCAGGCGATCAGGGAAAAGGGCGCGAGCAAATCGTCGGCCGAGCGCATACACATTGCACTCGTCGAGGTGAACGACATCCTGACCGAGCATTTGGACGTATACGAAAAGATTGCCTCCACGCTGTCGGTGGACCAGTTCATCGACCAGTTCTCGGAAGCGCTGCAGACAAGCTTGACCCGTCTGGGCGTTGATCCGCACTTCATGAGCGATCCTGTGCAGCGCATGCGGCTGCAGTTCTACCTGGCGGGGGCGCTTTCGCTGTATTCCACGTGGCTTACATCCGACCATTCCATGCCCATCGAGCTGGTGTCCGACACCATAGAAAGCGCTATAGAGTCGTCGGTGTTTCCCTCGGTGGTGATTGCGTAGCGCGCTTACATAAGCTTTGAGCGCTCGATGCGCGCGACGAGCTTCGGCACGATTCTCGAAAGGGGGCCGTTTAGCGCGAGCCCCATGACGAGCAGCGGCACGGCGAACAGCGCCAGCGTGCCGATTTCAATCCAGAAATCGTTCATGTACACGCCGAACATGGCTGCACGCATGGCGTTCACAGCATGCGTGATGGGCAGAAACGGGCTGATGTTCTGGAAGAACTCGGGTAGCAACTTCAGGGGGAAGCTGCCGCCTCCTCCCGAAACCTGCACGATGAGCAGCACGACGCCGAGCGCCTTGCCGAAGTTCGCGAACAGCGCCACCAAGGTGTAGATGATGAACGTGAACACGAGGCCCGCCACCCAGAAGCTCACGAGGTACAGCAGCGGGTTTTCCGCCTGAACACCCAAGAACAGCAAGTTGCCCGCGGCGACGGTCGTGCTCTGCAGAAGCGAGATGATGCTTATGACGCCAAACCGGCCCAGGAACAGCTGCTGGCCAGTGGGGTTGTCGAGCGCTTCTACCTGACGGCGCGAAGGAGCCACCTTGAGCGTCACCATGACGAGCAAGGCGCCTATCCACAACGCCAGCGTCGTGTAGAGCGGCGCCATAGCCGAGCCGAAGTTGTCCACCGGGAAAACGGCGATGCGCTCCAGTTGCACGGGGGCGGAAAGCGCCGCGGCCAGAACAGCGGGGTCGGACCCCAGGATCGAGCGCACTCTCTGGATGTCGTTGGACGCCAACGCCTCTGTTATGCTCGTTCGGACGGCGGAGAGCTCGGCGGCCGCCTGCTTCAATTCAGCCGTTGCGCTGTCGAGTTTACCTTTTGCGCTGCCGATTTTCTGGTCGAGCGAGCTGGCGGACCCCGCCATGCGGCTACCAGTGGAATCCAAAAGCGCCGCCGTGTCCGACACCGCCGTGCTGGTATCGGAAAGGGAATTCGAAAGCTCCTCGAGCTGGGGCTGCACGTTGGATTCGAATTCGGTTTGCACGTTTGAAAGCCCAGCGCAGGCCTGCTCGGCCTGTTGCTTTATGCTATCGCGTTCGGCCTGGGCATCTGCGCTGCCCGTTTCGATTTTCGTTGCTGCCTCTTCGAGCGAAGCGGACAGCTGTTGCAGGACGGCGATGGATGCGTTCAGCTTGTCTATGAGCGCATCCGGTGTCGAGCGATGCCCTTCGGGTAGGAAATCGCGCAGGGCAGTCACCTTCGACACGAGCGAATTCAGATCCTCAATTTGCGCGTTCACGGTTGCGGCGTCGCCCCGCAATGCGCTCGCGGTGTCTGCCGCAAGCGATCCTGCAGCCGCAAACGCGTTGTCTATGGCAGCGGGCACGTCTTGATAGCTGTCGGCGCTGTTCTGGAGTGCTTCCGAGAGTGCATCGCTTGCCTGGGATAGTGCGTCGGCGGTTGTGAGCGCCGTTTCCTTGGCGTCGGCAGCAGAGCCGACAACCTCGTCGGCCGAGGCCTTCGTCTGCGAGATGAGCGCGCTGGAATTGGAGAGCAGCGACTGCGACGACGTCAGGATGTCGGAATACAGCGCTATGACTTCGGCCGAATCGTTCATGTGGGTGCAGAGGCGGTCCATGTGATTGCACAGATCGCCGATGCGGCTGTTCAAATCGGAGCTGTTCAACTGGTCTATGAGCGTCGACGAGATGCCGATGGCAATTTCGGAGAGGGCCTCCGCGAACGCCCGGTTCACCTGGTTGGCGATGCGGTCGGCTCCCTGGTCGGTCATCTTTGGCGCTATGGCGCTTTTCTTCTGGTTGGAGTAGTACGTGATGCGGGCGTGTTCGACGTCGCTGGAGTAGAACGACATCATGTCCGAGCTGAAGCTTGCGGGAATGACGACAGCCGCATAGTAGCGGCCCGACCGGGCGCCGTCTATGGCATCTTCTTCGTCGGTGAACACCCACTCCAACTGGTCGTTTGCCCGTAGGGCGGAAACGACCCGCTCTCCTATGTTCACCTTGACCGGCACGAGGCTGCTTTCGTAGCCTTCGTCCACGTTGGCGACGGCCACTTTCAGGTTGCCGGTGTTGTCGAAGACGTTCCAGCAGGCCAGGATGTTGTACCAGGAAAAGATGGAAGGCAAGATGACCAATCCGAGCACGATGATGATGGTGACGGCGTTGCGCCCGATTCGCCTGATATCGTCTGTGAAGAGGCGCACGATGTTGTTCATCGGCCGCCTCCTTCGGTATCTTCCCCTGCGTGTTTGTCCTGGGGTTCTTCCGATGCAGCGTCGTCTTTCCGGTGGCTGGACTCTGCCAGGGGACGGACCTTCGTGAAACGGTTGCGCTCGCTGTAGAGCGTGCGCACCTCGGCGTCGCTCATGGATTCCAGCGAGACCAGGTGGTCGAGGTTGTCATGCCAGAACTCGACGACGATGAAGAACACGGCGGCCGCAAAGAACCAGATGAGCCACGAGGTCAAGATGACGACCTTTTCGGCGCTGAATGCGGCGAGAATGCATGTCAAGACGATGGGAAACAGGACGGCAATTGCAATGGAGCCGACTCTGAGGCGCGGGTACAGCGCCAGGAACCGCTCCATGCGCCCGTTGATGGCCGTGCGGTATTCCTCGCGGTTGGCCAGCGTGCGGATGATCTGGGAAAGGCGGTAGCGGCGGGCGGGCAGCTCGACCGCTTCGCCGGTAATGATGTCGCTTTCTTCGATCTGGCGTGCGAACAGGCGGTTGAGGTTGGCGAGGTACGTGCGCGCCACCGCGCCCAGCACGGCAAAGGCCACAAGGAAGCCCATCAGGACCGCCATGTTGCCATGCCATGCCGTGCCGTAGAATCCCGATATGGTTTCGCGGATGGCGTTGATGCCATATGTGAAGGGGAACATGGGATAGATGGTTTGGAAGAAACCGTTTGTCATCTCGATGGGATACAAGCCCGTTGCAGCTGGGATCTGCACGAACACCAGAATAACGCACAGGCCTTTGCCCACATGCTGCAGCGACGAGGACAGCGTGTACTGGATGGACAGGTAAGAGAGCGAGGCCCCTATGGCCGTCAGGTAGAACAGGGGCACGCTGGCCGTTTGAACGCCGATGACCAGGCAGCCCGTGCAGCACACGGCGGCTTGGATTGCCGCAAGCGGGGCCAAAAGCAGCGCTCGGCCGAAGAATCGCTGCGCAATTGTGAGGCGCTCAAGCCCCTCGTCGTCCACCTCGAGCCGCACGATGACCATGAGCATGAACACGCCGATCCACAAGGTGAGGTTGATGAACAGCGGCGCCATGGCCGATCCGTAGGCGTTCAGCGGATAGAGCTCTTCGGTTTCCACCTGCGTGGGCGCCATCATGAAGTCGGCAATCTTGGACGAGTCCAGCCCGTCTTCGCCCACGAGCTGCGCCAATGCGCCCGACGCCCGCAGTGCCGAGAGGTCCGTTTCCACGCTGGCAAGTTCGTTTTCGAAATCGGAGAGCAGCTTGCTCGTCTGATCGAGCGCCATTGCGGCCTGCAGGAGCGTTGCGTGCAAACCGTCAAGGGCGCCGGACGCTTCGTCCACGAGCGACTGTTGCCGTGCAATGGCCATGCCCAAATCGCCCGACAGCGAAGCTGTTCGCCCGATGCCTTCGCTCAAGGTGGGCACGGTGTTGTTGGTGAGGAAGGTGCGGTACGCATCCACATTGCCGAGCGAGGTGCGCACCGCGGCGTCGATGGCAGACGAGGCGTCGGCGGTGGCTTTCGCTGTGGTCGAAAGATCGGTCGCCTGTGTGCCGAGATTGTCCATGACGCGCGTCAGCTCGGCATCGACCTGTTCGACGGGCGCCACGATACGTTCGATGGCCTCGTCCGCTTCGCTGGTCTGCGTGTACTGCTTGAGTTCCCTGAGCTGTGATATGACCTGCTCGTTTTCCTGCACGACGGCGCGACCGCGCTCGAGCGCGGCGCTCACGGTGCCTTCGGCCGCTCCGATTTTCGCGGACGCGTTTCCCAAGGCGAGCGCGGCGCTTGCAGAGGTTTGCGCAAGGGACGCCGACCCTTCGTCGAGCGCGGTTCCCGTGGAGGCGGTGAGTTTTCCCAGTTCGGTGTTGGCGCTTTCGGAAAGCGACGCAACGTTTTCGAACGTGGTCGAAAGGGCCGCAAGCGACGAGCGCGCGCTGTCCAGGGTGTCTTTTGCGGACAGGGCTTCGTCAGCGGCGCCTGACGAGGTGGTGGCCAGTTCGGCAAGGGCCGCACGCGCCTCCGCGATATCGGCGCGCGCATTGCCCACGCGGCCCGCCGCGCCCGACCGCGCGGCGTCGAGTTTCGTTCCCGAAGCGGCGAGGAAGTCGTCCAGCGCGTCGGCGACGGCGCCGCTCACCGTGGAGAAGAACGTCTCGTTGATGGTCGTGTCCAGGGTGTTCGCACCCGTATCGGTTATCTTGGGAGCGACGGGCCCCGTTTTCTCGTTCACGTAGTACAGCAGCTGGGGCTGCTGGAAGTCGCCGCTTGCAAGCGTCGCGACGTCGGCGCTGAAATCTTCCGGCACCACAAACGCAGCGTACGCTTCGCCCGCGCTGACTTCGCGCATGGCTTCCTCGCGGTCGACGAATGCCCAATCGAGCTGGTCGTTGTCGCGCAACTGGTCGGCTATCTGATCGCCCATGTTCAGCTGCCCGAGGTTTTCGTCGTAAGCGCCCGCGTCCTCGTTAACCATACAGACACGCAGGTTTGACGTGTTGTCGTAGGGATTCCAGAACCCGATGATGTTGAGCCAGGAATACAGCGAGGGCAGCACCATGAGGAAGATGACCACCAGCCAAGCCGGCGGCACCTTCGCAAGGCGCTTGATGTCGCGCAAGAATATCCTGAACACGTTTCCCAAAGAGGCGCTTCTTTCCATGTGGATGCTGAGCTGTCAGGAGGACAGCGTATACGAATACTGAATTGTAGGACAGCACAGAGCCGCTTGCGCGAACGAGCTTTGTTTCCACACAATAGGAGGGGCGTTTTCGGACCAATTGTTTAAGAATGATTTCAGCATGCGCAGGTACCATGGGGTCATGCAAGATGCGAGAAAGGAACGATCGTGCCTACGTGGACGCTCAAGGCCATGACGTCGATTTCCGTCAGGACATCTACGATCCGCTGTACTTCTTGAGCGACGCGTACGAAGGCGCAGGTACTTCGAGTCCGGCTGCGCATTGGCGCATTCGCACGGGCATCACGCAGGGCGATACGGCCAGCGCGACCGAAATTAACCTGGCGTTGGCGCTGGCTGCCAGGGACGCCGTCAAGGACGTGGATTTCGCCACCGTGTGGGGCCAGGGCCACACCATGGCGGAACGCACCGGATCGAGCGCCGAGAACTTCATCGCCTGGGTAAACGACTGCTGCAAATAACGGGAAGCTTGCCACACTGGACAGGTACCCGATTTCGAGCACTGCATCGTTGCGCGCCTTGATGGCTTTCATGCGCTCGACGAAGCTGTTGTGATCGTTGACCAAGATGAGCGCGCCGTCCAGGAACACCGAGCCCGCCTCCGTGAGCTGCAGGGTATTTCCGAGCCTCTTGAACAAATCGACATCAACCTCGTCTTCGAGCGCCGCGATGTGCTTGCTCAAAGACGATTGCGAAATGTGCAGTATTTTAGCCGCCTCGCTGAAATTGCGCGTCTTCTCCAGGATCAGGAATTCGCGTAGGTGCTCGATTTTCATAGCTCCACCCCCTCTTTGTGAGTCAGGGGACGTAGCACTAACTCATGCAGGCAGCTGCTTTGCCAGTGAGTCGGGAGGCCAGGGCGCTGACTCATCCAACTTGTCTCTACCAACCACGATGCCCGATGGCATACAGTGCGGCGGCAACGGCGCCCGAACAAGCGGTCAACACCACAAGGCCGAACGTGAACGTCGGCCATGGAAACGCGGCCGCCACGGTCGCGAGCGCGGTGATCACGCCATACGAGAAGTTCCCGAACGCCGAGGCGGTACCGACGACGTTAGGCGGCTGGTCGAGCAGCACCAGGAAAGCCGCCGGACGGGCCATGCCCTCCGCAAGCGCATACGGCACGAAAGCCGCCAGCAGCAAGGCGGGATGAAGCGACCCGACCGCGGCAAGCAACACGGCAGAAGCCAACACGAAAGCGATGACCAGCTTCATGATCTGTGCCGTGTACCACGTCCTGGACAAGCGCATGTAAAGAAACGGGGCGACCATGTTCGTCAGGCAGGCTCCTGCGTAGATGAAGCTGTACCCCAGATAGCTCAAACCGAAATCGTCCAGCAGGATATAAGGCGACACCGCAATGAACGCGAAGAACGGAATGCCGGTCACACCAATGAACAGCGCAAGAGCCGTGAAGCTGCGGTTCGCGAGCAATGTCTTCGCACCTTTGAGCATGGAGACCAACGTAGCACCGAGCTTCTTCCCCGCGTTGGCCGCAGCGTCGTACGTCTCGTCGATCAAGCCGGCTAGCACGACCGTCACCACGCCGCCCACGGTAAGGCCCCAGAAGATGCCGCGCCAACCCACGTGCGACACCGCGAACGACCCCAAAAACGGCGCGAGCACCGGTCCGGCGATGACGAGCGACTGCAGGAGGGTCATCGCGAGCTTCAGGTCGTCGCCTTTATAAGCATCCTGCACCAAAGCGGCAGACAGCGTTATGGACGAGCCGCAGCCAAGCGCCTCGATGGCGCGCGCTGCTATGAGCACCTCCACGCTCGGGGCCACCGAGCACAGAAACGAGCCGGCGGCGAACAGGGTGCATCCTGACAGGAAAACAGGCTTGCGCCCGAAACGGTCGCTGATCGGCCCGGCCAGAACCGTGGCGAGCGTAGAGAAAAGCAGGAACGAAAACACGGTGTTGTTCAGATACAACGCCGTTACGCCGAACGCCTCGGCCATCGACGGAAGCGCAGGCGCATACATGTCAATCGCCAGTATCTGGATGAGCTCCACGCTCATCACGCAGATGAAGAACGCGCGTGGTCCTAAACGTCTCTGTTCGACTGCAAGTTTCAATACGCCTAGCTCTTGGAACGATTCGTCAACAACTTGTTCAGGTATGCGGCAACTTCGTCCCAAAGCAGGCTGCCATGCTGCTGGCCCATCTTCACCGTCGAAGCAGGCGTATCGGTGCCGACGTTCTCGATGTGAACGACTTGCCCGCTTTTCATGTCGACAACCAGGACGAGCGTCGTGACGCTTGTGCGATTGATGCTGCCGAAGTAGTAGTTCTCGTCGACGTGGGAAGCAACCTCGTCGTACACGATTAGGAAGTCGCAATCGTCAAAACTGTCGGCGAAGGCTTCGGCAGGGACATCCGCCAAAATGATTTTGGAACGCTCTTCGTCGAAATGGCCGTTGAGGCTCTCCGGATAAAACAGAGGCACGTCCTCGCCCACAGCTTCGTTCACCCAGTCGCCGTCTGCGTACTCGGGATAAACCGTCATGAACGGAGCCTCTTTGGCACCGGTGGTCCGCGTGCGGCAAAGAATCACCTTGCCGTTCGGAAGCGTATACGCGCCCG
Source organism: uncultured Coriobacteriaceae bacterium (assembly GCA_902781245.1). GTDB lineage: Bacteria > Actinomycetota > Coriobacteriia > Coriobacteriales > Eggerthellaceae > UBA9715. The sequence continues at coordinate 7,987 of CACZIP010000026.1, forward strand.
AAAGCTCCTTGCCCAGTGCTTTGTCCTTGAACACAATGCCGTAGCCGTTATCGATTTTCTCATACTCGAACGCGTCAACCAGCAAATCCGCCGTTTTAGAAACCTTGCCAATCGCCCCTTCATCTGCAAGTTTGTCCAACGCACTGCGCACAACCCCATCCGCCCACGCGTCTTTTTGCTCGATCATCTCTTCGGGTGTCAACTTCGGGGCGGCAGGTTCTGAGGCGCAACCTGCGAAGACCAGCGCAGCGAACAGACAGCAAACCGAAGCGACGACCACCGAGAATGTTAACGAGGCCTTCCTTTCCATGCCATCTACAACGAAGCCCGCCATACGCCACCACCTCTCGATGTTCGTCAACGACATTGTCTTGCTGACATAGTACCGTCTAGCGCTCCTTCTTCAACCGCCAACGACGACAAAATCGAAGCTATATAAGGGGTCGTTTACCATTGGCGCGTAAATTGCAGGGCGCGCACCACCGATTTTGGGCGTAGCGCGTAAAAAACTCTCCCTTTTTGGCGGAAAATGACGTTCACGACAAAGCTGCTTATCGACAACTACATCAACGCCTACGATGTCGACGGCAAGTTCTGGTACTACGACCTCATGTTCGCCCCAGGCGGAATGGACAGCAACAATACAGAAATCGAAACCGAGGCGTCGCTACGTGATCGGCTACCTTGCGACCTTGTACCTGAGCGATCCCGCCGTGCGCTACAACTATGATAACAAGGCATCGTCGGTGAAGGTTGTGGACAGCGCGACCACCGTGGATGCCCTCAAGCTGCCCGAAGGCAGCCATCCCAGCAGGTCCATCCTTGAAGACTTCAGCGTGTATTTCACATCGCTGATCGATCAGAGCAAGAAGGAATCCTCGAACTGCATGACAATCATCAACAGCAACGACATGATTCCCTCCACCGTGAAGAGCGACACGGCTTACATTGGCGCTGGAAAGTCCAACCCAGATAAGGCGAAGGCGACTTGCAACCGCCTAAAACAACCATTCATTGCCGCAGGCGAGGCATAAGAGCATATAGGTCCTATAGTCAACTGTCACGTGCGTGCTGCCGCATTTCGGGCATTTGATCGGATCCTTGCAGCCTCCCGCCTCTGGGTCGTCGCCGCCGGCGATGGCCGCCAGAGCCTCGTCGGGCAGCGGCACCTTGGCCTCCTTGGCAAGCGCCATCAGCTCCCCGACGCTGCCGCAGGCGCGGGCCTTCTCCTGCAGTTCGGGGCTTAGGTCCTTGATGTGGCTCTCGATGTCCATGATCTACCCCCTCTTTATCTGGGCGATGGTTCGAGGCTTTCGCCTTCCGTCATATTATACGTTGAGTGAAATGTAAACGTTTCAGGGAACAAAGCCCGAAAAGCCAGCTGCAGGGCATTCACGTCGCAACCGATAAGAGCGATCTTGTCTGGCTGGGCATCATCCATTACAGCTGCAGAAGCTGCGGCCGCAAATGGGATGAGGCTATTGACTAGCCAACCTGCACGATGACCCACCTCATCATCGAGTAAGGTCATGCACCCAGCGGAAACGGTTCACAACGATGGCGTTGGGGATGCACTTCAGCACCTGATCGCTCTTGAGAATCGCGAAGGTCACGAGCGGAGGCCAGCCGAACACGAAAGCACTCAAGAAGGCGCCGACAACCGCTACGCCCAACGTGAAAATCAAGTCCATCACAAACGCGAACATCGTGTTGCCACCCGCTGCAATGACGCCGCACATGCACGGGTACTCATAGCAGCTGCAAACGACCGTGAAGCACAAGATGTGCATCATCGACGCGGCCAGCGCGCTGGCCTCCGCGCTGATGTCGTAGAACCCCAGCACGAAATCGATGCTGAAGAACAGCACGGCACTCGTCGCCAGGCCAATCGCCAAGTACAGCAGCTGCATGGTGCGCGCGTAGCTCTTCACGAGGTCCATGCGGCCCGAGCCGATGGCGCGACCGATCATCACCGAGCTCGAGTTCGCTGTGCCAAAGCCGAACACCGTGACGATCTGGTGCATCATGACAGCAATCGAATTCGCAGCGATAACCGGCTGGGTCAGCCGCCCCAGGATAGCAATCTGCAGGATGTTCGCGATACCGAACGCGACGCCCTCGCCGACAACGGGCAAGGCGACCTTCAGAAAATCTTTGAGGAAATATCCGTCAGGCGCGATGAAGCTGCCCAACCGCAACGGCAGCCTCTTGTTTCGCACCGCAAAGACGAGGACGATTGTGACCTCGAATATGCGGGCGATCAAGCTCGACCACGCAGCACCCTCGATGCCGAGCTCCGGTGCACCGCAGTTGCCAAAAATGAACAGCCAGTTACCTATCACGTTCAAAACAAGACTGACGAGCGACACCACGGGCCCGAGCCGCGTGATACCCACCCCGCGCAGGCACAACACGAGCGCCGCCTGCATGGGGAAGATGAGGTATGTCACCCCGATAACCCGCAGGTAGCGCACCGCATCTGCCGCCACAGCCGTCTCGTCCGTGAGCAGGGACACGACGCCTTCGGGCGCAGCCACGCACACGACGCAAAACAGCACGCCGGCACCGATCGCGAACTTCATGGTGAGCGCAATGATGCGTCTCACCGATTGGTGGTCGCCTTTGCCCCAGTATTGCGCGATGAGGATCACACCACCCGCACCCAGCCCGTTCACGCTGGTCATCTGCAAGAGGTATTGAATCTGGTTGATTATGGAAGATGCTGCCAGCGACGTCTCGCTGTATTGCCCGAGCATCATGTTGTCGGCGAGGTTCACCGAATACGACAGCAAGTTCTGCAGTCCCATCATGGCCGTCAGCCAGAGGAACTCGCGGTAGAACGCCGGGTCTTTCACCAGGAATCTTTGCATGCGACGCGCCTACGACGCGGGCGTTAACTTCACGTCCCGGTACATCGAGCAGAACCTGCACTTGTTGTGGCTACACCCCATGCTCGCCTGCAACAGCAGCGATCTCTCTTCGAAAGGTGGCCTGAACGTAACGCCCGTGTAGTGCATCATGATGTGCCCCCTGTTCCTTTTGGCAGCATTATAACAAGCGATGCGGCGTCGATATCTTCATGAAGCCGCCTTGAAAGAAGCCGCGATCGCACGAAGGTCGGGCAAGACGTATGTGATGCCTGCAGCCGCTTCCACCAAAGCCGCATCATGCGACACAAGCAAGAGTGCTCCAGGATACGCGGAAAGAATGAGCCACTCCCCAGGAGAGTGGCTCATCGAGGGCAACCCATCGAGGGCGGCTCATCGAGAGCGACTCATCGAGGGCGACCCGTTCACGCCGAGCCATCTGAGAAGCAAGAGAGCACAGACGTGCATTGTTGTATCGCGCCATCTGCGCAATACGTCAACTACAGGTCTCCTTGGAACAAGACCCAAGTCGGCTTTACTTGGTTAATTGACTCACTACGATTTGCTCGAGGTCGTCCAACTCGATGAGCAAAGCAATCGCAACAAGTTGGCACTGCGTGTCGGAGTCCAAGAGCAAATCGGTATCTCCCTCGCATGCGGGCGCATGCTGTGCGTCGGTAGCCGAAGCATGCGCGAACGAATCGCCCATGCGCGCGTAAGCCTTGATGTGGCCGACAATGGCGCCAGCAGACTCGACCTGCTGTGCGACACCTTGCAAAGCCTCGACGAGCGTCTCGAACGTCACACCCGAGCCCGACTGCGCATGAATGGTTGCCGACACGGTCGAAGCCTGCTCGTGCACATGCGATTCCAAAGTTGCTGTGCCCCACCCGATTTCGATCTCGTGATCATGCGCGTGCTCGTGGTCGTGGTGATGGTGGTGATCATGACCATGAGCATGGTCGTGATGCTCGTGCTCATGCGCGTGCTCATGATCATGCACGTGCTCGTGATCATGGTCGTGACATCCGCAGGTGCAATCCGGACCGTGATCTTCGCGAATCTCGCTCATGCTAGTCACCCACAATCCTGTCGAGCAGAGCAGCGTCAACGGGCTCGCTGGCACTCATCCGCACAATGGGCACATCCGAATTGATTGCGTGCACATCGTCTTCGATTTCATCAAGCACGTCGTCCTCGGCCAGATCGACCTTGTTTACGCACACGATATCCGCCGGCTCAATCTGAGCGGTCAGCAACATCTGCAGTGCCAACTTGATACGCTGCCAGCGCGCAGCGTCTACAAGCGTCACGATGCGCACGGGATAGCCACCGTACTTGCGCAAATTGATCGCCATAGTATCAGGCGTTGCCACACCCGTCGCTTCCAAGATGACCAGGTTCGGCTCGAGCTCTTCCTCGAGCTTTTGCACCGCAGGGATCAGCTGGCCGATGAGCGTGCAGCACACGCACCCCGACAGCATCTCGGTCACCGAGTAGCCTGCTTCCTGAATGATGCTCGAGTCGACCGATGCCGAACCGATCTCGTTCTCGACGATTGCAATGCGGAAGTCTGCGCCCTCGCGCTCGCGCAACCGCTCGATCATGCGCACAAGAACAGTCGTCTTGCCTGAACCCAGAAAACCACTCAGGATGATGACCTTCGGTTTCTCTTGCATATCCGCTCCTGTCGTTACAGTTACTTCAAACCTTATTGTAGTTGAAAGCATGGCTGCCTCAACCATCTCGAACGCAAGCAGAAACATGCCCCGATCATCTCCCATGCGAGACGAAACATGCCTCAAGCATTCGGAATGCAAGCACAAGCAATCCTCGACACCCCAGAAGCACTCGCCTTGCACGAAATTGAAATAAAAATGCCAAAAAATCAATGATATCTGAGGATTTTTCGAGGTGACATTTGTTACCGATTCTTTTCGGGCCCTCTG
>CACZIP010000027.1 GCA_902781245.1 uncultured Coriobacteriaceae bacterium
CGGAAAAGCGTCGCCATATCGAAGCAATACGTCGAGCAGCTTGAAATCGCAAACGCGAAACGAAAAGAGGCTGCACGCAGGAAACGTGCACTCGAGATGGCGCGAACCTCGAAACCACGGAAATTCACGGATCAAATTGGAACTACTTGGATTTACGTAGTTATAGATGATTCGGTTGTTCGCATAGCTTCGTGTACGTCTACTGTACAGAGACTTGTAATCCCTGATGAGATTGAAGGCTTGCCCGTGCGGGCTATCAGCCCTGATGCTTGTTCGCGAAATGACTACTTTGAAGAAATCATTTGCCCAGATTCCATCGAGTCGATCGGGTTATGTGCTTTCAGGCTCAATCAGAACTTGAAACGCGTTGTCTTTCCCAGTGGATTGACCGAGTATTCGTCAACGTGGCTTTCACACTGCCCGAGTATGGAGGAACTCGTCCTTCCAGGCGGGCTTGGCGCCATCGACCTTTCGGTTTTCGATAATTCGGGACTCAAAAAACTGCACGTCGGGCCGTATGTAAACGAGATTGTTCCCGGGGCTTTCCAGAAGACGCGCCTAGATACGATTGAAATAGATCCCGACAACCCGTTCATATTCACGGATGGTGATGCGATTTACACGAAGGACCGCAGCGTGCTGTTGGCCCTAGCAAGGCCGAAGAATCATTACGACGTGCTTGACGGATGCGTTGCAATCGGCAAGAAAGCTTTTTACAACATTGAAGTGCTCGAGAGCGTCACATTGCCGAAGGGCATCAAGATCGTCGGTGATTTCGCCTTCTCTCATTCGGGCCTCGAGACGTTTGTTGCGCCAACATCGCTTCAGTCCATCAACGAGAAGGCGTTTTACTATTGCAAGCGGTTTAAATCGATCAAGCTTAACGAAGGTCTGGTTACGATTGGCGATTCTGCGTTCGAGCAATCAGCCCTAGAATCCCTGCATATCCCGGCGAGTATTGAAAGCATCGGCGCATCGATAACAGCCGCAACGAATATTGTCCATACGGGTCCAAATTGCACAATCGAAATCGATGCCTCGGCGCCTTCTCTGTTTCTTGATGGCGAAGGAGGACTTTATCGAAAAGAAGACGATGGCGTGCATATGGTCCAGCTCATTTACCGGGAAGCAGAAGAGTACGAAGCTTGGCCGGGTGTCGAGATTATCGATGACTACGCGTTCGCGTATCATTCCGCGATTCGACATGTGACGTTTCCCGATGGGCTAAAACGAATCGGAGCGAGTGCTTTCAGGTGCAGTGGTTCGATAGCTCGCGTTGACATTCCTGACTCGGTCGAGTACATCGGAAATGAGGCGTTTCTCGATACGTCGCTGGAGCGTTTCAGGGTTCCAGCATCGCTCGAGCACCTTGGCAGGAATGCGCTAGTGACCCAAGCGGCGCACCATGGTGAGCAGCGTCCCTCGTTGCACGAGCTCGAGGTGGCCGAGGGGAACGAAAAGTTTTACATCACATCAGGCATTCTGTGCCAACGTCACACCAAGACATCGAGTGCCATCATGTTCTCGAGCAGCGAGTCGCATGTGGTAATTCCTGATGAAGTCACTCGCATCGAGGATTACGCGTTCAACAATGCGCGCGGAATAGAATATCTGGAAATCCGTCCCGGCCTGAAGGCTATCGGTACGAACGGACTGACGGTGTGGTGCTGGATCGAGCACATCCACATCGAAGTTGAGCAGCCGCTCGAGGGGCGCACGGCATTCGACTTCTTCTTCCCGAATACGAGCAAGGGCATTCACAGCATTTCTCAGGGAATAGGTGGCGCCAGCTGGGTGAACGTGCCCGGCATCATGGTGCAGTACGATAACAGCGTTGCGAGTGCGCATGATTACAACTCTCCACGTAACAAGGACAGCATTTCCGTCTATGAGCAGGTTTCAAAGATAGTTGCACGTCTTGACGATCCGATTCTCCTTACGAAAACGAACCGCAATCTATTCGAGCGCGTCCTGCGTTGGCACATCGTCGAGATTTGCGTCGAAATCGCCCGCAACGACGACCGCTATCTCGTAGACCGCCTTATCGATTTAGGTTATATTAGCGAAGATAATCTCGAAGGAATAATTACCGCTGTTAACAGGCTGCAAGACGCTGCAATGACGGGTTACTTGCTCGAAGTGAAGCGGCGGCGGTTTAATCAAAGCGCCTTTGATTTTGATTTGTAGATGAAACCTGCCAGTTGGGAGCAATGGCAGGTTTAACTGGATGGAACAGGCATGGGATTTAGGATAGACGAGAAAGAAGCACGCTGGGAGCGCGCCGTCAAGCTCGCCAATGAGGTTCTTGATGAAAGTCGCGTTCAGCTCATGCTCAAGTTCCGCTTTCTAGACATGGCGCTGTGGCGCATGCAGCCTGAACCATCCAGCATCAAAGGGCGCTATGCCATGGCCACCGACGGCAAGAAGGTCTATTACGAGCCGTATTCCGTGCTCAGCCGGTTCGACGAGTCGTTCAATGACATGATCCGCGACTACCTGCACATGGTCATGCACTGCATTTTCCGCCACCCCTACGACGAGAACCACCGAGAACACCGTTCCTGGTGGCTTGCGTGCGATGTCGTTGCCGAGAGCGTTGCGATGGAGATGTGCGGCGGTCGTTTCGATTGCGAGGAAGACAAGGCACGCAGGGCTGCGCTCTCTGAGCTGAGGCTTCTATGCGGCGTGCTCATGCCAGGCAAGCTCTACGAGTTGTTCGAGAAGGCCTACAAGGCGCCGTACGGAAAGTCGCACATGGGGCTGACGATGGAGAAGCTCAACGAGTATGCGGCGCTGTTCGAGCGCGACAACCACGAAGCATGGCCTGCGTACGTCAAGGCCGAGCGTGAAGAGACACCGGGCGACGTTGAAGAACTCTCGCAGCCTGACGACAGCGCCGACGAAGAATCGGAAATGCAACAAGAGATGTTCGTCAGCGACGGCGAGGAAGCCTCGGACGATGAAGAACTGCAGGAAATTGAACGTCCCGAGGCGGCCGATTCATCCAAAGAAGGCGACGACGATGCCGAAGGCACATCGGAGGACGCCCAGGACATCGAAAACAGCGTCGACGAAGAGGGCGAGAACATCGAGGACGATTGGCACGGCTCATCGAGCGAAGACGATCACGACGAAGAGGTCAAGGACGAGAAGTCCGAGGAAGAGCGCGAGTGGGAAGAAATCGCCAAGCAGATCGAAATGAATCTCGAGTCGTTCTCGAAGGAATGGGGTGAAGAGGCTGGAAGCCTCATCGCCAGCTTGGCTATCGCCAATCGCAAGAAGTACGATTACAGCGATTTCTTGCGCCGTTTCACAACGCTGTCGGAAGAGATGAAGATAAACGACGACGAATACGACTACATCTTCTATACCTATGGGCTCGAGCTGTATGGAAACATGCCTCTCGTCGAGCCGCTCGAATACAAGGAGACGCAGCGTATTCGCGATTTCGTGATCTGCATCGACACGTCGGAGTCGTGCCGGGGCGATTTGGTGCGCAAGTTCGTGGAGCACACGTTCGCCATCATGAAGAAGCAAGAGGACTACGCGCACGAGATCAACGTGCACATTGTCCAGTGCGATGCGAAAGTGCAGGCTGACCAGAAGATAACCGATTTGCGCGATATCGATGTATTCATGGACGGGTTCTTCATCCGCGGCATGGGCGGCACCGATTTCCGTCCCGCGTTCGCATACGTCAACCAGCTGGTGGAACGTGGCGAGCTTCCCGACATGAAGGGCCTTATCTACTTCACGGACGGTCTGGGGCAGTTCCCCGACAAGGCGCAAGATTACGATGTTGCGTTCGTGTTCATGGACAACGGCGAGGAGCATATTCCCACCGTTCCGCCGTGGGCAATGCGCATCATTATCGATGAAGAGGGAATCAACCGCTTCAAGAGCGGATTGTAAAGAGGAAGGATCGAATGAGAGCTGCAACGCAGACCCGGTCTCTGTTGCAGTGTTGGACTGCAACAGAGACCGGGTCTGCGTTGCAGCTCTCATTCGCACGCATAGAAAGGAACCGAGCGCTCATGATGAATATTCAGGCAGCGAAGGACCAGATCAAGGATACGGTCGATGCGTATCTGCAGAAAGACGACGCGGGCATGTACATCATCCACCCGTCGCGTCAGCGTCCGATGTTCCTCGTCGGCGCACCCGGTATCGGCAAGACGGCCATCATCGAGCAGATCGCACAAGAGCTCGGCATCGGCGTGGTGTCGTACTCGATGACGCATCACACGCGCCAGAGCGCGCTCGGTTTGCCGCGCATCGTGCACTGCGAGTTCGAGGGGTTCGAGTACGAGGCCTCCGAGTATACGATGAGCGAGATCGTCAGCTCGGTGTATGACTATATGGAGCGCACGGGTTTGCGTCGCGGCATCCTGTTCCTCGACGAGATCAACTGCGTTTCCGAAACGCTGTACCCCTCGATGCTTCAATTCCTGCAGTTCAAGACGTTCGGGCGTCATCGCGTGCCGAAGGACTGGATCATCGTGTGCGCTGGCAACCCGCCGGAGTACAACAAGTCGGTGCACGAGTTCGACATCGTCACACTTGACCGATTGCGCGAGATCGATGTCGAGCCCGACTATCCCGCATGGAAGCGCTACGCAACGGAGAAAGGCATCCATCCGGTCGTCACCACGTTCCTCGAGGCCAAACCCGATTGCTTCTACAAGGTCGAGTCGAAGCCGGGTGGCGGTAAGAGCTTTGTGACAGCGCGTGGCTGGGAGGACTTGGGCGAAGTCATCACGTTGTACGAGCAGATGGGCAAGACCGTCGACATCGAGTTGTTCACCCAGTTCCTGCGCGATGACGAGATTTGCGACCGGTTTGCGGTCTACTACAAGCTGTTCGACAAGTACCGTTCTGACTATCAGATCAACCGCATCCTGGCAGGTCAAGCGGATCGCGATATCTACGATCGTGCCAAGGAAGCCGAGTTCGACGAACGCCTGGCCTTGCTCGGCTTGTTGCTCGACTCAGTAGGCACGCAATGCAAAGCTGCACTCGATCAGGAAAGCGTTGTCGTCGAGCTGCGTGACATGTTGCGCGCTGCCAAAGGCGAGCTGCTCGATGGCAGATCGGTCGAGGAGGCCGTCGTAGTGCCGCTGCGCAAACGCGAGGAGGCGCTTGAGAAGAAGGTCGCCGCAGGTACTGCGAAGCCTGACTGGATGCGTCGTGAGAATCTGGTCGTGCGCAGCTTGCGCTTGCTGGTCGACGAGTGCGAACTCTCGCAAACCATGGAGGGTGAGGCGGCCTTCAACACGATCAACGCCGCGTATCGCAAGCAAGTCGACAAGATCAAGCCTCTTGTCGAAGAGGCAAGTTCCAAGATGAACAACGCGTTCGATTTCGTCGAAGCCAGCTGGGGCAACATGCGCGAGATGCTCGTGTTCGTGGCTGAGCTCACGACGCGCGCGAGCACGACGCAGTTCATAGCCCATTACGGCAACGACAAGTATTACAAGCACAATGACGAACTGCAGGTTGATGCAACGCGCAGCGACCTGACCTCGCGTATCCGCGAGCTTGGCGAACTCGAGCGCAGCGAGAATTACCGCGATGAATTCGTCGCCGAGTCGCTCGGTGGGGACATGGCGGGAGCTTCCGGCATCGGTCACGCCAGCCAGACGCCGCTCGGCAAAGTTTCTGACTCGTCAGCCAGGCAGAAGGGCATTTGGGACTACTACGATGGCCGCGAGGCAGAGTGGGGTTTCGCCAGCATGTCGCGCATGACGTTGCCAGGCTTGAAGGACATGCGCGTGCTCGACGTGTGCTGCCGCCGCGGAAAGGGCGTTTACAAGATTTCGGCACGCGTGGGCGAGAAAGGTCGTGCCATCGGCGTCGACTGGTCCGAGGACTACATCCGCGATGCCAAAGCGGGCATGGAGCGTGCGTGGCATGACAACCATCTGAAGGCGAACAACATGGAGTTCCATGTCGCGTGCCCCGAAGATCTCATGGCCGGCGGTATCGGAGACAATTCGGTTGATGCGGTATACATCAACAACATCATGACGCTCGTGTACGACACGTCCAAAACGCTTTCCGAGTTCTTCCGCGTGCTCAAGCCGGGTGGATTGCTCATTTGCGAGACGGTGTTCTCCGACAAGGAGCGCGATGAGGCGACGTGGGCAGCTGCTCGCGATTTGGGCAACAGCATCCAGGCTGGGCGTACGCAAGACGAGTTCTTCGCTCAGCTCGCCGATGCTGGTTTCGCCGAACCCGAAATCGTTGACGAGCTTCCGGTCGACGCCGACACGGGCTTCAAGTTCGGTCGCAAGGTTCCCGTGGTTCCGAGCACCGAGGACGTGAAATTCACGGCTGTCGCCATCAACGTGCGGAAACCTGAGTAAGGAAGAGCATCTGAAATGTGGCACAGAGCTCCCTGGGAAGGGTGTGCCACTTTTGGGAATGGCACACCCTTCCCAGGGAGCTCTGTGCCATTCCGAAAGTGACAGCGCTTTTAGGGCTTTTCCTAGCCTGAAGTCCTACCGCTTGTCTTTAAAACGGCCAATCTCGCGTGTCGGGATTGGCCTGTTCATTTATAATCTACTAATTACGGTTCGTTAGGGGCGGACCATAACAGTTGAGCTGCACAGGTTTCGATGTGAAGGGGATGATAATGAAACCGTACAAGACAGTAATCTACAGTTTCCTGCTCGGAGGCCTGTTCTGCCTCATCGCCCAGGCTCTTTTCGGGTTCTGGAACGCGGCGCTCACCGGCACCGCAATGGAGTTCTTCAAGGGCGGCGCCGTGCTCGTCAGCTTGGGTGTTATCGGCTTCATCCTTGGTGGCCTCGCTATTTACCAGTATTTCGAGGAATGGGCAACGTTCGGCGCTCTGTTCCCGTTCGCAGGCTTCGCTATGGCCGTCGGCATGAAGATGGTCGTTCCTTGGACCAAGGGCGAGTCGCTCGGCAAATCGATTTGGCCTGGAGCGTGGTTGGTCATTTGGTTCAATGCCGTCGGCGCGATCGTTTGCATCGCCGGTGGTTACATCGCCGGCTTGCTCGGCTGGACGCCTCCTGCCGACATTCCTGCTGCCATCATCGCTTCGAACGATCCGCTGGTATCGCTGACCATCGGTGCTCGCGCATTCGTTGGCGGTGGCATCATCTGCGCAGTGTTCCAGATCGTTTGGCTGGTCGTCAAGGCTGCCATCCCCAAGGCCAAGCATGTGTGGATCCTGATGGGCGGCTGGATGTGCGGCGCTATCTTCTGCCTCCCCGGTCTTTCCCAGTGGCTTGTCAGCCAGTTCGGCCAGGGTTTCTCCTGCCTGATCCCCGTCGGTGGCTACAACATGTTCAACACTGGTTACGACCTGTTCCTCGGTGGCGAGCATGCCATGACGGGTCTCGTCCACCTCGGTTCGTTCATGCTTGCCGTTTTCGGTCTGTTCTTCACGGGTCTCGGCACGTTCATCGTGTGGAATGCCAAGTGGGGTCGTAAGAACCTGCATCAGGTGCATCTCGAGAAGGCTCAGCATGCCCTCGAAGAGGCCCAAGGTGGTGGCGCGCACTAAGCGTACCTGCATATCAGCATGAAAGGAAAGCCGTCCTTCGGGGCGGCTTTCTTTAGGGACCCGTATCGGGGGGTGACCCTCTTGGACCAGACAGCTTACCTGGTAAGTGTCTGGTTCAAGAGAGCAGTTCTTATGGCGCGGAACACATGAACCAGACACTTACCAGGTAAGCTGTCTGGTCCAGGAGAGACGTTCCCATGGCATAGAACACAAGCCCATCATGCCAGAATGTCGTATAGTGTTAAGCGCACAAAATTACACACGAGGGAGGTTTTCGAGTGAACGAATTGTTGGAACGCGCATTGGGTGCACACGAAACAGTTGAGAAGCGTTACGTGTCTGCACTCGAGGAGCGCGGCGTCAAGTTCGCAGAGCGTGGTGCGAACGACGCGCGAATAGCCGAATTGCGTGAGGAGCTTGCTGCGAAAGGTGCAGAGTTCAAGAACGCAGGTGCATCGATTGTGTACGGCTGGCAATCGAAAGCGTGTGTGGAATGCACAGGCGAAGGCGGTTCGGAAACGTTCTCGACGACGTTCAAGTGCCATCGTGACTGCTACTTCTGCTTCAACTACAACGTGGCCGATTATGAAAAGTTCGTTCAAGAAGGTTGCCCCTGGGAGCAAGGGCTTGAAGATTCGCATCGTCAATTCGAGGATTTGGCAGCCATCGGCTTAACGGGCGGCGAGCCTTTGCTCGTGCTTGACGAATCCATTCGTTTTCTCGAAGCGGCACGTGAGCAGTATCCGCATGCACACAAGCGCATGTACACCTCGGGCGATCTGCTGACCGAGGAAGGAGCGCAACGTCTGCGCGATGCGGGACTCACCGAGATTCGTTTCAGCGTGAAACAGGACGACCCGCCGGAGCGCCAGGAACGCGTGCTTGCCGCCATGGAGCTTGCAAAGCGCTACATTCCCGACGTGATGGTCGAGATGCCCATCATCCCTGGAACCGGCGACGAGATGCGTGCCTTGTTCGACCGCTGGGCCGAAATCGGCATCTCCGGCATCAACTTGCTTGAATTCTGCTTCCCGTTCCACAGCTGGGAAGAGTTTGATGCGCGCGGGTTCGAGATCCGCAACCCACCGTTCGACGTCATGTACGACTACGGTTATTCGGGCGGTCTGCCTGTCGCCGGCAGCGAGGAGCTTTGCCTCGAGCTGATGCTCTACGGCATAGAGAAGCAAGTGCCCTTCGGCATGCATTACTGTTCGCTCGACAACAAGCATCGCTCCGAGATGCGCCAGATGAACGAGCGCGGCGAGTTCCTGCACTTGTGCTATGAGTTCGACAAGGGCGATTTCTTCCTGAAGACTGCGAAGGTTTTTGGCGAGGATGTCTTGCCCACCGTCGAGGCAATTAGCGATGCGGGTTGTCGCAGCTATCTCATGCTCGATGATGACGAGAGCTCGATTTGCTTCCCGCCGCACTATCTCAAGGCGCTCAAGGGAATGGATGTGATACCTTGCATTTCTTACAACGTCCTTGAGAAGGAGGACGGCGATTACTTCCTGCAGGAAGTTGCACTGGTGCCAGTCGAGTAACGACTATCACGGGGATTCGTTCGACTGCAACAGAGACCGGGTCTGTGTTGCAACGTGAAAGAGGCCAGCTCGCAACGAGCTGGCCTCTTCTTCATGCTATGGAAGCTTGCGCTATTTGATGCCCGCGTGCACCTCTTGCAGCGATTTCACCTTGTTAGAGCCAGTGGCGTTGACGGTCTTGATGCCGATAGCGGCAGCTTTACCGGCGGCGATGGTTGTCATGTAAGCGGCGTGCGCCTTGATGGCTGCACGGCGCATGGCACTGCCATCGTCTGCTGACTTGGTTGTGGTCGACGGCGTGTTGATGATGAGGTCGGCGTCGCCATTGGTGATCAGGTCGATGACATTGGGGCGCCCCTCCGACGCTTTGAGCGTGAGCGTCGCGGGGATGCCTGCCTCGACCAGCGCGTCGCGTGTTCCGCGGGTAGCAATGATCTCGAAGCCGGCGTCGATGAGCGCCTTGCCAAGCTCGACGAGCTCGTCCTTATCGCGGTCGGAGATGCTGAGCAGCGCTGTTCCGCTAAGTGGCAACACCGTCTGTGTAGCTTCCTGCGACTTGAAGAAAGCTTCGCCGAACGTGCTTGCCAAGCCGAGCACTTCGCCGGTCGAACGCATTTCGGGCCCGAGAATCGGGTCGACCTCTGGGAACATGTTGAACGGGAAGACGGCTTCTTTGACGCCGTAGTGGTTGTAGGTGACATCCTTGAGCGCCGGGACGGGAGAGGGACGGCCCGTAAGCGGCATGGTGATGACGTCGGTGGCGATTTGGACCATCTGGATGCCGCAGACCTTCGAGACCAGCGGCACCGTGCGACTTGCACGCGGGTTGGCCTCGAGCACGTAAACCTTGTCGCCCTCAATGGCGTACTGGATGTTCATGAGGCCGCGCACGTGCATTGCCTCGGCTATGAGACGCGTGTACTCCTTGATAGTGGCAAGATGGTCATCGGAAATGGTCACCGACGGCAGAATTGCAGCCGAGTCGCCGGAGTGGACGCCTGCAAGCTCGACATGCTCCATGACGGCGGGCACATAGGCCAGCGTACCGTCGCAAATTGCGTCAGCCTCGCACTCGAGCGCATGGTTGAGGAAGCGGTCGATGAGGATTGGTCGATCTGGCGTGACGCCGACTGCTGCAGCCATGTAGGCGCGCAGGTTCTCGTCGTCATAGACGACTTCCATACCGCGTCCGCCCAGAACGTAGCTGGGGCGCACCATGACGGGATACCCGATTTTGTGAGCGATGTCGAGTGCCTCGGCGACGTCGACGGCCATGCCGGCTTCCGGCATCGGGATGCCCAGGCTGTCCATGACCTCGCGGAAGCGGTCACGGTCTTCGGCTAGGTCGATGATCTCGGGCGACGTGCCTAGGATGTTGACGCCAGCCTCTTCGAGCTCGCTTGCCAGGTTGAGCGGAGTCTGGCCACCGAACTGGGCGATGACGCCGAGGGGCTTTTCCTTCTCGTAAATCGACAGCACGTCCTCGGCCGTCAGCGGCTCGAAGTAAAGCTTGTCGGAGGTATCGTAGTCGGTCGAAACCGTCTCTGGGTTGCAGTTGACGATGATAGTCTCGAAACCGAGCTTCTTCAGCGACTTGGCCGCGTGCACGCAGCAGTAGTCGAACTCGATGCCCTGGCCGATGCGGTTGGGGCCGCCACCCAGGATCATGACCTTGCGACCATCGCTGACCGGCGAATTGTCAGGCGCGTTGTAGGTCGAGTAGTAGTAGGCCGAATCCTGCGTCGAGGAGACATGCACGCCTTCCCACGCTTCGGTGCAGCCGATGCCTAGGCGCTGGGCGCGGATCTTCTTTTCGGGCACGTCGATGAGCTGGCTGAGGTATTTGTCGGCGAAGCCGTCCTTCTTGGCCTTGACCAGCATGTCATCGGGTAGCAGTTGAGTGGGATGGGCGCTCGCATACTCGCGGATCTCCTCTTCCTCGGCGACGAGTTCGGCCATCTGCTCGATGAAATACCGCTTGATCTTCGTCAGCTCGAACAGCTCGTCGACCGTAGCTCCGGCGCGCAGAGCTTCGTACATGATGAACTGGCGCTCAGATGTGGGAGTAATCAGCATTGCCAGCAGCTCTTCCTTGGACTTGCCGTTGAAGTCCTTGGCAAAGCCGAGTCCATAGCGTCCCTTCTCGAGGGAGCGGATGGCCTTCTGGAATGCTTCCTTGTAGGTCTTGCCAATCGACATGACCTCGCCGACGGCGCGCATCTGCGTGCCGAGCTTGTCTTCGACGCCCTTGAACTTCTCGAAAGCCCAGCGGGCGAACTTGATGACGACGTAGTCGCCATCGGGATAGTACTTGTCGAGCGTGCCGTACTTTCCGCACGGAATCTCGTCGAGGGTGAGGCCGCTGGCCAGCATCGACGAGATGAGGGCGATGGGGAAGCCCGTCGCCTTCGAAGCGAGCGCCGACGAACGCGACGTACGCGGGTTGATCTCGATGATGATGTCACGGTCGGAAATCGGGTCATGCGCCCATTGGACGTTGGTGCCGCCGATCACTTTGACAGCATCGACGATGCGGTACGACTTTTCTTGCAGGCGGTCGATGACGGCCTGGTCGATTGTCTGCATGGGGGCGGCGCAGAAGGAGTCGCCGGTGTGCACGCCCATCGGGTCGATGTTCTCGATGGTGCAGACCGTGATCATCTGGCCTTTAGCGTCGCGAACGACCTCGAACTCGAGCTCTTCCCAGCCAAGCACGCTCTCTTCGACAAGCACCTCGGTGACAGGCGATGCGGCCAGGCCGCGTGCGACGACCGTGCGCAGCTCCTCGACGTTGTAGACGAGGCCGCCGCCCGTGCCTCCCATGGTGTAGGCTGGACGAAGCACGCAAGGATAACCAAGCTCATCGGCGATTTCCACGGCTTCCTCGACGGTGTGCGAGACCTTCGAGCGGGCCATCTCGATGCCCAGCTCAGCCATGGTCTGCTTGAATATGTCGCGGTCCTCGCCGCGCTCGATTGCGTCAATGGGGGTGCCGATGACCTCGACACCGTACTTGTCGAGGACGCCTTTCGCTGCGAGTGCAGACGACAGGTTGAGGCCAGACTGGCCGCCAAGGTTGGGAAGCAGCGCGTCGGGGCGTTCCTTCTCGATGATCTGGGTGAGACGCTCGACGTTCAGCGGCTCGATGTAGACGGCGTCGGCGGTTTCGGGGTCGGTCATGATCGTTGCGGGGTTCGAGTTGACCAAAACGATCTCGTAGCCAAGGCTGCGCAATGCCTTGCACGCTTGGGTGCCTGAGTAGTCGAACTCGCAGGCTTGGCCGATGATGATGGGACCGGAACCGATGATGAGGACTTTTTTGATGTCGTCGCGCTTGGGCATGCGAAACCTCCCAGTGAATTGGTGCAAATGTGCTTTGCACATTGTAAAACAGCGACGCGCGATAATCCTGTAGGATGGAGAGAACAAAAGAAGACTGCAATGGAGTTTTAACATGTTCGATTTCACGATGGCAGACGGATTCATCTTCGATTGCGACGGTACGCTTCTCGATACGCTCGATGCATGGGAAGATGCCGAACGAGACCTGTTTGCGCAGGCAGGCGAGCTGACGCAAGCTCAGGAAGACGAGAT
>CACZIP010000028.1 GCA_902781245.1 uncultured Coriobacteriaceae bacterium
AAGCGCCCTCCGCCCCATGCACGCCCTTTATCCCATATTCGCGTCTATAGGAAAAGAGCGCGGCCACTGCGCGAGAAGTGGCAGAAAGAAAATATGAGGACGAATCATGTTTTACATCGAGAATTTCGCGTTGCGCCTGCTCTTCAGAATCCCAGAGATACAAAAAGGCCAGCCCGTTTAGTGGACTGACCAGTAGTTTCGTGGCGGGATGTACGAGACTTGAACTCGCGACCTCCGACGTGACAGCGGCATGGCCATATGGCAGTGTAAGTAAAGGTGCAGGTAAATAAGGTAATCCGCGCTAAGCCAATCGTGCAGTTTTAGCCACTTTCACGCAGGTTTCGGTGGCGGTGTGCACCCCGTGTGCACCCGCAGGCTAACCGGAATCGATGCGAAATTACCGTTAGGGTAGACGAGCGGCTATAATTTCCAGCATGGCTGGGCAGAAGGGAAAGATAATCATCGGCCAGGGCATCAACGTCTGGCCCCATGAGCTGAAGACGGCGCAAGCGTTTGCCGCCATAGGCAAGGACGTGGAATTTGTGCGGCGCAACGAGGGCGAGCGCATGACCTCCGCCGATGCCATAATCGACGGCCTGATATGGGAGATGAAGGCGCCCACCGCCGACAACCTGAAGGCGATCGAGCGCAACCTGAAGCGCGGACGCTGGCAGTCCGAAAACATCATCTTCGATTGCCGCCGCATGAAGAAGGTGCCCAACACCGCGATTGAGCGCGAGGTGCGCAAGCAGGCTTACGCCATCCCCCGAATCAAGAGGCTACGCTACGTCAACAAGCACGGCCAGGTCATTGACATCAAGGGCTGATGCGCTAATATACGAGTTGCAAAGCGCCCGAAAGGTACGTCAGTTACCTACTCCGGCGCTTTAGCTTTCTTCTGGACTACCGTTCAAGCACCTCGAGAAGATCGGCCACCCCAATAATGGGTATGCCCTTCTCGCGGGCGGGATCAATCTTGGCGGGCTTGGCGCCGAGCTGCCGCAGCTCGTTCTCGATGCAGGGAGTCAACGGGCATCCCGAGAAAGAAAAATCACCGCCCAAAATTGGACGGTGACCAGGAGTTTCGTGGCGGGATGTACGAGACTTGAACTCGCGACCTCCGACGTGACAGTTGGGCAGGGGGACGAAAACAGGCGATGACTGACGATAGGTAACGCTTGTCTGACCCGGTGAAACCGAGAACTGACGATAACTGGCGAAAACGGAGGTTTTCTGGCATTGTCCCCGTATAGTCCCCGATTTGTCCCCTTGAAAAAGGAGGTCACTAATTCCGTCTCCTACACACCACCTGCTTTCACATGCTCAAGCTGTGTCGGCCGCGCCGTGGGCTCTGAAACGTTGACCTGTTCGCGCCGCGCCATGGGCGGGTCACGGCAGTCCTGGCACCGCTCCAGCCTGCAGGTGGGGGCGCGTGGGCTGCTACGTTGTCCCGGATAGGCGCGGGCTGCAGCGGCAATGGCGCGCGGCGTGGGGCGGCAGAGATGCGCGTGTTCCTATGTGATACATTCTGTAATTCTACAAGGACATCTCCAGCGCCTTCTCCAAATCAGCGGCAATCTCAGCGCCCTCGACCCTCAGGCTGCAGTCATCGGCTTTAGCGAACGCGAGCAGCGGCAAAGTTCCGTACCAGGCGACCTTGCCGTCGAAGACGGCAATCCCGGTCAGTGGGGCGGCGCCGACCACGACCCCGCAGCCTGCACCCGAGAGCGATTTCGCAACGCCAGATTGCAGCGCAAGCGACTTCTCGCCCTTAGGCTTCCTCAGGACGATTTGAACCACTATTCCCCGGGCGATGACAGCAGCGATGTCGGGCATCAGCGACTCGACAAGCTTCGGGTTGGCATACGGCGCAGACACGGTGACGCGCTTGCCCGCACGGGAAAGGTCCGCTGCGAGCTCGGTGCGCCATGCGTCGGCCGCGACTATGCAAGCGCCCGGTCCCTGGGCGTCGGACGCCTCGGCGATTTCGTATCCGAGCTTCGCGTACGTCTTCAGGCGCCTCTTGTACATGCGCTCGAGCATGGGCACGCTTATGTCCACGTAATCATAAACGATCACGTCGTCCTTGCCCTCGATCTCGCGGTGTAGGCGTCCCGAGTACTGCGTGATGACGCCTTCCCAGGAATACGGCGAGGCGAGAAGCAGCGTGTCGAGCTGCGGCAGGTCGAATCCCTCGCCGATGTAGCTGCCAGTTGCGACGATCGCGTAGCGGACGCCGGTCGCGCCGCGCACCCGCTCGACCCTCTCGCGCTTCTCGCGCGCCGTGCCCTCGCCCGTGAGCATGAAGGTCTCGACGCTCGCTTCCTGCAGGCGCTTCGCAAGTTCGGCTGCGTGCTCCTTGCGCTTCGTGATCACGAGCGGCGTCCTTCCCGACTTCACCGCATTTGAAGCATCCTCGACGATGAGGGCGTTTCGGGCGTCGTGGCCGCAGAGCCGATCGACCACCTGGTTGTACGATGCCCCCTGCTCCAAGTCCGCCAGCCTTATCCGCGTGAAGCGCGGTTGCAGGATCCTCCTGAATCCCTGCTCAGCGGTCTGCTCCTTCGGGTCGACCTTGTGGCGAATCGGGCCGCACTGCATGTAGATGACGCCCTCGAGCCCGTCGGAGCGCTTGGGAGTGGCGGAAAGCCCGTAGACGCGCCTGGCGTTCGCGCTCTTCATAACGAGCTCGAGGTTCGGCGCTGCGCCGTAGTGGCACTCATCGCAGATGACGAGATCGTAATTCGCAACGACGGGTTTGGCGCGCGGAATGCCCAAGTCGTCCTTGGCAGTAAGGGACTGGAATGTGGCGATGTCGACGATTCCGCTCGGCGCGTTCTTTCCGCCTCCGACCTGCCCGATGACGGGGCGCTTTCGCTTGCTCGGCTTTCCCGATTTCGTGAGCAGCGGCGGACGGTCGTCCTCGATGTCGAGGAACTGCTCGAGCCTCGCCTTCCACTGGTCGACGAGGCTGGTCTTTGGGACGATGACGAGCGCGCGCATCTTCAGCTTCCCGATCAGGTACGCGCCGATGACGGTCTTGCCGAAGCCGGTCGGCGCTGACAGAACGCCGTTCTCGTGGCGGAGCAGCGCGTCCGCCGCTTTCCGCTGCCTCTCGCGCAACTCGCCCTTGAACTCGGCCCTGAGCGGCTCGCCCTGGTTGCGCCGATCGTCGAAGCGGCACGTGCAACCGTGCTCGCCGACAAGGCTCACGAGTTTCTGCTCGCACCCACGAGGGAGCATGATGCGCTGCTCGTCCTCCTCGCCGCACCAAACGATCCTGCTCTTACCGTAGACCGACTGGTGCATCGCCTGCGCCCGGTAGAACTCCGGGTTGCCGAACGCGGCCAGGCGCCTTATCTGGTTCTGCGCTTTCTGAGGGATGCCCTGCTTGCTCACGTAGAGCATGTTCGCCTTTGTCACGGCGATCGTCTTCGGAAAATCGTCCGGGGCGCTGTCTGCCGCCTGGTCGGGAAGGGGTGCAGGAAAGAGGGTTGCGGGATCGATTGCCCTATGGACGGAATGCCCCGTGAATGCGAGCTGCCCTAGGGGGCCGAAGATGGCAGAATCGACTATTTCTCTGGCTTGCTGGGCCGAAACCCTGGAGACGGCCGACAGGAAGCGCCATTGGTCGGGATGCGCCGTGAAGCCGTCATCAACGAACACGGAGCTCGACTGCCTCTGCGCCCGCCCCTGGAACGGTAGCGCGATCAGGTTGCCGAAGCCGCCCTCGGGGATGGTCGACTGCGTCGGGAAGAGGCGGTCGTACGCCTCGAAGCCCATCCCCGAAGCCCGGGACATCGCGTGCGTGATGAGCGCGCACCCGAGGTTTCTCGCGAGCTCTGCGTCGACTGGCTCCTCGAAGAAAAGCCAGACGTGCGCCCCGTTCCCGGAGCGGGACCGTTCCACGGCTGGGCATAGGCCGAAGCTCCTACACGCGTCGCGGTACAGCGCCGTCTCGCGCTGCCAGCCCTCTTTGTCGAAATCGGCGACGAGCACCCATGTCGTGCAGTCTGGCAGGAGCACGTAAAGGCCCATCACGTCGCGGAAGCCGTCCTGCTCGCCCCTGATATGCTCGATAATCGCCCGGTCGTTGACCAGGATGAACTTCCTCGCCGGGCAATCGGCGCACTTGATGCCGCGGCTCGCCCTCGTCCAGCGCGGGCAGCGCCTCGTCCTCTCGTTGGCGCATGCCGGGGAGTAGCCTATCCCGCCGTCCTTCTTGGCGAAGCCGTGAGCGTATACGTCTTCTCGACCCCTGAACAGCGACTTGAAGAGCGTGATCTTGTCCCTCCCTGGGCTTTCGGATGTGACCAGCCGTCTTTCCGCAGCGTAGCGCGCAAACTCCTCTGCACCCGTAATCCATTCCGCTTCGGAAACGTATCTGCGGTTGCTGGCGCCATCTTCGAAGACGCATACCGTTTCGTTTGAGAAGGCATGGGAAATGGACTCGACGAGCACGACTTCCCTTCCGTCAATCAGCGCGTATTTCGGTGTTCTGTTGGTCATTCAGCTAGTTGCCCTAACCATGGAAGCTTCAAGTCGTTATTTACATTCTATCAAGCAATGATCTTGCTTAACTGCGCCGCTAGATGCAGGTGTGTAAAGAGTTAAAGGTGATATAAGGCCAGTCATCAGCCGCATGCGTGCGGAAGATTCGATACTTAAGCATCATTGAGAATTGGATTTCCAGCCGATATAAGCCATGATGTCCGTCACCGTCTCACATGATTTCTGCAGCATCAGATCGCCAACATAGGGATACCTGCGAGCATATGCGGACCACTGGGCGAGCATCGTTTCGTCTTCCGAAACACGCTCCATGACCTCATGATACTTGCTCATATCGGCAATCGTACCGCGTTTTCCGGCGGTTGCCTCGAGAGCCTCTCTGAGGACATTGGGTTTCACTTCGGTTTGCCGTGCAAGCCAAAGAGTGTGCAAATCGTAGTAGTCACGCGGACGCGTGTTGCTCACGTCTCGGCTAATCACAGTTTCCAGCTTCTCTGCGAGAATCGTGGCGAGTGGATAGGCCATGAGCGAAATTGAGCGGTCATCGAACATCAGTGGGTAGCTGAACTCGATTGCCTCAGGGGTGATCCTGTCTCCTGTTGTCACGTCCACCGTGAGAGGCGACGAGATCTTCTCATAGCTCGCCAGCAGGTGCACGCGGATGCCCGGGTAATCGTCTGTCTCGCGGATGTCTTCCGTGCGCACGAACTCGAAGGAGAAGTCATCGTCAGCATCCACTGCGATGATTTCCCTGAACGCCTTCTCGGCGTTCTCGTGAGTGAGAGGGAAGCCCTGAATGGTGGCGTCGAGATCGTAGGTGCTTCGCTTGTCGACGCCAACCAGCGACGATATGAGCACGCCCCCTTGATGACGACGTTATCCCTCCGGTGGGACAGCGATATGCGCTCGAGAATGCGCTCGAGCAGGTAGTTCTGCATCATGAGCTGTGGTGTCGTGCCGACGTCCTTCGCCTTGTTGCGGATTTGGGCCTTGAGCTGCATGGCGTTCCTGGTCCTCACAGCAGCACCTCCATGTAGTTCCGGACTTTTTTCTCGACGCCGAGCGCCCGCGCGTATTCGAATAGCTTGGAAAGGCTTTTCCCCTTCTTGCGAGCGTACGCTTTCATGGCCGGGTTGACGATCTGAACGTCCACGACTCTCTGCCCGCGGACTAAATCGCAGAGCGTCCTTTCGAGGTCGTACGCGCGGACGTCATTCCCATAGGGGGTGCGCACGTTGCAAACCCCGAGGTCCAGCACGTCGTCCGCACACGTCCGCACCTCGATGCTCGCCTCGCGCGCCTTCGTGGCCCTGTACGAGCGCGGGAAGGTCATGGTCAGCGAGAAGGGCGTGCGGTCGGTGAAGCCATGCAGGAAGAGGGCCGTGCCGTCGGAGAACACCCCTTTCGGGAAGCGCAGTTGCGCGGAGAGGAATTCGTCCTCCCAGGCGTCGGCTAGGCAGTAGACGCCCCTCTGGACGCGCTCGAGCTCGCCGGACTTGACCATGTCTGATAGACGCGCGCGGGGGATGCCCGCCTCTACCACCTGCGCCGTCGTTACGAGGCCGCCGTTGGCCTGCGCTATGTCCTCGATTTGTTGCGTTGCCGATCACCTCTTCTGTTCGTTATTACTGAATAGTATCACATATTAAGTCGATACGGACAATTTGAATAGCACAAATGCAAGCGGAAGATGCATATGGTGATGGAAGCTTAGCTTCTTCGTCGGCGCAGGCGTCGAAGTTTTTGTTCATCGGAGATTGCGGGTTTTGTATCGACCGGAATTAGCGGTGAGAACGATATCGCAAGACTCGATTATCCGTGTCACGATAGTCAGTTGATAGAACTCTTTTTTGTAATCTCGCTTTATGCGCGATTCGGCTCGATTGGATCCACTGTTTGCCATCAAAGTAGCTGGGCAACGGCGATGGGAGGGCGGAAACGTGTGAATCGGCACGTTTCCGCCCTCCCGTTGCCTTCCGTTGAGGGGGTACAGCAACATCATATTCCCTATAGGTGATGTCGTACTCCCCTGCGCGATTTCAATCAAATCGGGCGATGCCGCTTTGCTATCGCCTGCGGCGGATGACGGCGCTGGAAGGGCCGCTTACCAACTCGAAGAGCTCGCTGTCCCCGACGTGCTTGTCGATGGTTCTCTTGTCCTTGCCGATGTACCGGGCCAGGCGCCCGACCCGGCGGCGAGGAGGCATGCGGCCAAGGACATCCGCAGGCTGGTCGGGCGGCGCGAGGCGCTGCTCAACCGGGGCGTTCACAAGAACAAGGCCAACGTGGCCACCGCCTGCGAGCTGGCATGCTGGGCGTGGGCGATCGGCCTAATGGCCGAGGGGGCGTAGCCGGCGCCCGGCGTCGGGACATAGCGCCATTTCTCCCGCATCGCGGTAAATTCGAGGCCGTTGGGGCGGATTCCAGTCTCCTTTTTTGCGAGCGCCGTCCGGCGCCACCCGCGTCGAAAGACTGTCAGACGACGAGACAACCCCAGCCGTAGCAACGGATTGCCCAGCGCGAATACGCCACGGGCGGATATTAAACTGCAAGGACGAGCGTCGGAAAGACACGCCTATAACCCGAATTTCGCGTTGCGCCTGCTCTTCAGAATCCCAGAGATACAAAAAGGCCAGCCCGTTTAGTGGACTGACCAGGAGTTTCGTGGCGGGATGTACGAGACTTGAACTCGCGACCTCCGACGTGACAGGCCAATCAGGCGTGATGGCGATAGATGCCGATTTGCGTTTTCCCTGGTAATCAAGGGTATCGAAAGCGCGATACAGGTCAGAATAATCTGCTCAGATTCTGCTCACGGGGAAATTCTGCTCAAATTCTGCTCATGAAGGATTACGAGTAATCCAGTTGCTTATGGTCTTGCTGCTCAGATCGTCAACACATTCAATCTCGCTAAATCATCTAGCATCAATACGATTTAGCGGTTTCTCCACCTTTGTGATTCGCCCGTCACGAGCGGTGGCTATTTGATAAAATCAGCTAAAAGTATCATATTTGTATAGATTTAGCTGAATCTAGATAGGGGACGCCCATGTTCGTCGCCCGACGAAACGAGATGGAACTGCTCAGGGCATCTATGGAAGCCGACGTATCGCAGTTCGTTGCCGTTTACGGTCGTCGCAGAGTGGGAAAGACGCTTCTTATACGCGAGGCGTTCGGCTATTCCTTCGCGTTCCAGCACGCGGGCTTGGCGCGAGGCGGCCTCAAATCCCAATTGCATGCATTCTCCGATTCCCTCAGGGATGCCGGCTTGCGCGATTTCGATGAGCCATCTAGCTGGATTGATGCGTTTAGCCTGCTCAAGGAGCTGATAAGGAAATCAGAGGCGGAGCGCAAGGTCGTATTCATCGACGAGCTCTCGTGGATGGACACTCCTGCCAGTGGGATGCTGACCGCGCTCGAATTCTTCTGGAACGGGTGGGCATCTGCGCGGCGAGACGTCGTACTCGTCGTCTGCGCCTCGGCGACGTCCTGGATGCTCGACAACGTCATTCATAACAAGGGTGGCCTCTACAATCGTTTGACGAGGCAAATACACCTGCTTCCTTTCACCTTGGGCGAATGCGAGCAGTTTGCCCGCGAGAAGGGGTTGGCGTTCAATCGATACCAGCTCCTCGAAGGATATATGATCTTAGGAGGCGTTCCTTACTACTGGGATTTCCTTCAGCGGGGCTTAAGCCTGCCGCAATGCATTGATGGGATGTTCTTTGCTGCGGGAGCCCCGCTGGCAGACGAATACGACTACCTGTTCGCCTCGCTTTTCCGGCATCCACAAGCTTACGTCGCGATCATCGACGCGCTCGCCCAGAGGGGTGTCGGGATGACCCGCGACGAAGTAGCCCAATCCGCTGGACTTGCAAATTCGGGCACCCTCACCAAGCGGCTCAAAGAACTGGAAAGCTGCGGTTTCATTCGAAGGTACCCCGCCTTCGGCAAGAGGTCGAAGGGGTCGCTCTACCAGGTAATCGACAACTTCACGCTCTTCCACAAGAAATTCCTCACGCAGGGCGGCGACGAGCGTCTCTGGAGCAACCTCACGAACTCTCCCGCAAGAAACGCCTGGTGCGGACTCGCGTTCGAGCGGGTCTGCCTCGAGCACGTGCCGCAGATCAAGTCGGCGCTTGGCGTTTCCGGTGTGCAGAGCAACGTCCGCGCATGGTCGTGCAAGCGCGATTCGGAGCTCGGCGTGCACGGGAGTCAAATCGACCTCCTCATAGACAGGAAGGATCAGGTCATCAACATATGCGAGATGAAGTATTCTGCTGACGACTACGCTCCTACGAGCGCAGACGAGGAGAGCCTGCGCCATAAGATTCACGATTTCCAGGTGCTCACAGGCACGCGAAGCGCCTTGCACCCGACGCTCGTCACACCCTACGGGCTGCAACGGAACTCCCATGCGGCCGCTTTCCAGGCGGTCGTGACCGCCGAGGATCTGTTCGCCCAGTAGCTCGGCGGCGTAGAGGTTGTCTCGCCCCGCTAGGGTGGAATACTTTGCTTCGGCGTCCGCGATGCCGCCTTGGCTTCCGAGGACGGCGAGGGCGCGCTCGGCTTCCGGGAGGCATTCGGGCGCCTTGGCCTCCTGCGTGTGGATGAGGTGTTCGTAGAGCTCGGTGTCGATGCTGTGCTTGAGCTCCCGTTCGCCCCGATTCTCATCTGCACATTTGCGGATATAGAACTCTCGCGCCTCGGGGTTTTCCATGCGCATGATTGTATGCTGATATCCCCTTTGTCACGAAGTGCTTACGTCTGCCTGTCCGTCGCACGCGCAGCATCGCGCGTATCCTTTCGCTACTGGGAAGACGTCTCCAGCGCTTTCTCCAGATCGGCTGCAACCTCAGCACCCTCGACCCTGAGGCTGCAGTCGTCGTCTTTCGCAAAAGCTAGAAGAGGCAGCGTCCCGTACCATGTGACCTTGCCGTCTAAGACAGCTATTCCCGTCAGCGGTGTGTCGCAAATAGAGACTTTACAGCCTGCGTCAGAGAGCGTTGCCGCTATGCCGAACTGAAGCGCAAGCGACTTCTCGCTTTTGGCCTTCCTCAGGATGACCCTGATTTCGATACCCCGAGCAAGGGCACCTGAGAGATTGGGCATGAGCGACTTCACGAGATTCGAGTTTGCGTACGGAGCTGAAACGATGACGCTCTTGCTGGCATGCGACAAATCTGCTACGAATTCGGAGCGCCACATGTCCGCAGTTACGATGCGAGCGCCAGGCCCCTGCGCCTCGTCGGCCTTGGCAATCTCGTAGCCGAGCTTGGCATACGTCTTCAGCCTTTTCTTATACATACGCTCGAGCATGGGGACGCTTGCGTCAACGTAGTCGTAGACGATGACGTTATCCTTGCCTTCGCTCTCGCGATGTAGGCGTCCCGAGTACTGCGTGATGACGCCCTCGAAGGAATAGGGCGACGCGAGCATGAGCATGTCCAGCTGGGGGAGGTCGAAGCCCTCGCCGATGTAGCCGCCTGTGGCAACAATCGCATAGCGCGTATTCGACGCGTTTCGAACCTGCTGGAGCCTCTCTCGCTTCTCCCGTGCGGTGCCCTCGCCAGTCAGCACGTAAGCTTCGATTCCCGATTCGCCCAAAAGACCGGCGAGCTCGATGGCGTGCTCCTTCCGGTTCGTGATGACGAGTGGTGTCCTCCCAGCCTTGACGGCGCCGGCTGCGTCCTCGGCGATCAGCGCGTTTCGGGCTTCGTGCCCACAGAGCGACTCGACTACCTGGTTGAAAGACGCGCCCGGTTCCAGCGAGGCGAGCCTAATCCTAGTGAAACGGGGTTGCAGGATGCGCCTGAACCCCTGCTCGGCAGCCTGTTCCTTCGGATCGACCCTGTGGCGGACGGGGCCACAGTGCATGTAGATTATACGCTCCAGCCCATCCGATCTTTTGGGCGTGGCGGACAGGCCATACACGCGACTTGCGTTGACGCTTTTCATGACGAGCTCGTAGTTGGGGGCTGCCCCGTAGTGACATTCGTCGCAGATCACGAGGTCGTAGTCCACGACAACGGGTTTCGCACGAGGAATTTCCAGGTCGTCCTTTGTGGAAAGCGACTGGAAAGTGGCGATGTCCACGATGCCGCTGGGCGCGTTCTTGCCCCCGCCGATCTGCCCAATGACCGGACGTTTCCTCTTGCTCGGCTTGCCGGATTTCGTGAAGAGGAGCGGTCGGTCGTCCTCGATGTCCAGGAATTGGCCGAGACGCTCTTTCCACTGGTCGACGAGGTTCGTCTTCGGGACGATGATGAGCGTGCGCATCTTGAGCCTCCCGATGATGTACGCGCCGATGACTGTCTTTCCGAAACCCGTCGGCGCCATCAGAATGCCGTCCTCGTGGCGCAGCAACGCATCCGCGGCCTTCTGCTGTCTGTCGCGCAAGACACCCGAGAACTCGGCCTTGATAGGGTCGCCGTTATTGCGCTTGTCGTCGAACGAGCAGGCGAAGCCCTGTTCCTGCGCGAGGTCGGTGAGTCTCTGCCCGCATCCGCGCGGAAGCATGATGGATTGCTCGTCCTCTTCCCCGCACCAGATTATTCGATGCTTCCCGTAGACCGACTGGTGCATCGCCTGTGCGCGGTAGAACTCAGGGTTTCCGAAGGCGGCGAGCCTCCTGATGCGGTTCTGCGCCTTGTTCGACAGGCCTTTCTTGCTTACGTAGAGCATGTTCGCTTTGGTCACGCTAACGATCTTCGGGAAACCGTCTGAGGTGGCGCTAGGGGCCTGGAGCGATAGCGCCGTGTAGCGGAACTCCGTCGGCTCGCTTGCCTTTCGGCCGGGACGGCTTGCGAAGGCGAGCTGGCCTAGCGGCCCGTCGATGGCGGAATCGACAATCTCACGGACTTGCAGAAGCGAGGCTTTCGGCACGGAAGACAGGAACCGCCATTGGTCGGGATGGGGTTCGAATGCATCGTCAACAAACACGGCATTCGGGTTTCCTTTCACTTGCCCTTGAAACGGAAGCGCAATAAGGTTCCCGAACCCACCTTCCGGTATAGTCGACTGCGTGGGGAAGAATCTATCGTACGATTCGAAGCTCATTCCCGCTGATTTCGACATCGCGTAGGTGATAAGTGCGAAGCCAAGATTACGCGCGAGCTCGGCTTCTATCGGTTCTTCGAAGAACAACCAGACATGGGATCCGTTCCCGGAGCGGGACCGTTCGACCGCAGGGAAGAGACCGAATGTCCTGCAGGCATCACGGTATAGTGTCGTCTCCCTCTGCCAGCCTTTTTTATCGAAATCGGCGATGAGCACCCATGTTTTGCAGTCCTTTGTGAGCACGTAGAGTCCCATCACGTCTCGCAAATCGTCGCGTTTCCCCTTGAAATGCTCGACTATTGCATGGTCGTTCACGGGAATGAACTCGCGTGCGGGGCAGTTGGTGCACTTCGTTCCCGGATTGGCCCTCGTCCAGCGAGGGCAGCGCCTCGTTTTCTCGTTAGCGCATGCGGGTGAGTAGCCTATGCCGCCATCCCTCTTGGCGTAACCGTGCGCGTACACATCGTCTCTTCCCTTGAACAGCGATCTGAAGAGCATGATTTTGTCCCTCCCGGGACTTTCAGAGGTGACGAGCTTTCTCTCTGCGGCATAGTGCGAGAATTCCTTCGCGCCAGCTATCCATTCTTCTTTCGAAACGAAGCAACGATTCCCCGAACCGTCTTCGAAAATGCAGACAACTTCATCTGATGATGCATGTGAAACGGCTTCAAGGAGTGTGGCTTCCCTATCGCGTATCAGTGCGTATTTCGGTGTTTTGTTGGCCATGTCGGCAGTTTCCCCGCTTCTTGGCTTTAATCCGTTTCGATGTATTTTACCAACCGAACCCCATTCCTATTTGGCGCTTATTGGGCGACGCTGAAGACAAGGGTGGGTAGTGGACGTTTAACTCTAACCTACCAGCCTGAGAAGATGCTTCAAAAAAGCCCAACACGATTAAGGGTTATGACCTCAAGTTTTCAATGTCGGAGGTCGTGGGGCAAAACTCTTTTCAAATTCTGCTCGAGCATGGCCGGAGGTCAATCGTAGAAACAAATTCACCGCCCCAAACAAGGCGGTGAACTGGGGTTTTTATGGCGGGATGTACGAGACTTGAACTCGCGACCTCCGACGTGACAGAGGGAT
>CACZIP010000029.1 GCA_902781245.1 uncultured Coriobacteriaceae bacterium
GTATCTACGAAGCCTCGATTGGCGTAAATGGGAAGGTTTTCGCCATCGAGGACCACCTCGCTCGCTTCTTCACCAGCGCTGTGCTGTTCGATATCCATATTCCTCTTTCGAAAGACGACCTTAACAAGCTGCTCCACGAACTGCTCGCCAAGGTCGACAACCAATCGAGTCTCGTATATTGGCAGGTCACGCGAGGCGTGGCACCGCGTGAGCACACATATGACGACAAAGCGCCCGGAAAACTCTGGGTCATGATCCGCCCCGAGTCGCTCCGCGACCCGAAGGTGCCGATGAAGCTTATCACGCTCGAGGATCGTCGGTTCGGCTACGGCAACGTCAAGACGCTCAACCTCATGCCAGCTGTCAAGTATTCGCAGGAAGCGCGTCATGCTGGTGTTGACGAAGCGGTGTTGCACCGTGACGGCGTTGTGACCGAATGCGCGCATTCGAACGTCCATATTCTCAAGGACGGCATCTTGTACACGCATCCTAACGACGAGTACATTTTGCGCGGAATCGCAAAAACGCGGCTCATCCAGATTTGTTACCACGAGAGCGTACCCGTCGTTGAACGCGCGTTCACCGTCGACGAACTCATGGCGGCGGATGAGGTTATCGTCACCTCTTCGGGCGATTTGCTCGTCTTCGCCGATGAGGTGGACGGTGTGCCGGTCGGTGGCAAGGATCCGGATACGCTTGGGCGTTTGCGCCGAGCCGTGTACCGCGATTTCCTCGACTACACGGGTGCCGCGCAGCTGTTCTAAGCCCTTCCATCCATGCACTTCGTTTGCTTTCCAGCTTAGAAATGGTTGGCTGGTCTGACTAGGGCCAGGGAATCAGTTTTCCGTCCTTGACCATGAACGCTTCTTCGGCAAGTTCCGCAAGTGGGTCATCGTTGTGCGAGTCGGAGTAGAACCGCTCGATGTGCTCGTTGGGGAACAGTTCGCGGAAGCGCGAAATCTTCTCGGCATTCGAGCAATTCGGGCCGAGCGTGCGACCTGTGTGCGGGTCGACTTGCGAGGCGATGAGCGAAAGTCCCCGCTTGGCGCAAACATCGCGCAGCAAAAAATCGGGGGATGCCGAGATAACCAAGTCGCCGGGTTGGGGAGCGCATGGCCCGGTGATTCGGTGTTCGTGCGCTTGCCAGAAACGTTCGACTTCCGTCTCGATGTCGGGCACGAGTGGCAGGAAACGGTACAACGCGCCTTTGAACCGCGTCTTGTCAATGAGATGCAAGCCTAGGCATGCCGCGGCGGCGATGCCGGTGCGAGGCAGCGTGCGGATGATGCGCGGGTGGCGTTTGGCGCACCATTTCAGGAAATCTGCCGTCGAATCTCCCCAGTAAAGCGTTCCATCGAAGTCGTAAACATCCATGTGCACAAGTATAGCGAATCGGGTGCAAGGGTCGGATAGGGCGATAAAGGCAATCGTGCTCTAGCAGATGAAAGGGTGTATGCCAAACCTCGAAATAGGCGATAATGACGATTCGAATGTTTCAATACTAATAATTGTCCTTGCATATATGAATCGGTGTGGTAAAGTACGCGCTATGCAAGTGTTGAAGGGACATATCGAATTCGCATGGGTGCAACAGCCGCCCATGTCCCGACGTAACGACGCCTTTACCTCCATCTATTATTATCGATACCTCTAGCACACGGATTTCACCGGTGCTTTTTTATTGCTCCGTGATGGAAGCCGTGTGCGAACGCGTATTGGCGCTTTGCGCTCTTTTGTCCCCGCCTGGTCTTAACGGCCGAAACTGATAGGAAGAACAATGCTTTGGAAAATACTCGTCTTGATTCTATTTGTGGGCATCGCGATCGGTGTCGGCATATACGCTCGACGCTCAACCTCGAGCGTCGACGGATTCGTTCTCGGCGGCCGTAACGTCGGTCCCTGGCTTTCGGCGTTCGCGTACGGCACGAGCTACTTCTCGGCTGTAATCTTCGTCGGTTACGCTGGTCAGTTTGGTTACAAGTACGGTTTGTCAGCCACATGGGCGGGCATCGGCAACGCAATCATCGGCTC
The DNA here is from genome assembly GCA_902781245.1 of uncultured Coriobacteriaceae bacterium. Taxonomy (GTDB): domain Bacteria; phylum Actinomycetota; class Coriobacteriia; order Coriobacteriales; family Eggerthellaceae; genus UBA9715. The sequence goes on from CACZIP010000029.1 coordinate 2,032, forward strand.
GCTTCTGGCTTGGTGGGTGCTCGGTCCTCGCGCTCGTGAGATGACGCATCGCCTGAAGGCGACGACCATGCCCGAGTTTTTCGGCAAGCGCTACAACTCGAAGGCCCTGCGCATCGCACCAGCAGCCATCATCTTCGTGTTTCTCATCCCGTACACGGCATCGGTCTACAACGGCCTGTCGCGCCTGATCGTCATTGCATTCGGCATCAACGTGCCGTACGAGTACTGCATCATCTTCATGGCGCTTGTCACGTGTATTTACGTAGTGCTGGGCGGTTACATGGCCACCGTCATGAACGACTTCATCCAAGGATGTGTCATGCTCATCGGCATCGTCGCTGTCATTTGGGCGGTGCTCAACGGGTACGGCGGATTCTCCGAAGCGATCATTTCTCTGTCGCAGATTCAAGCGCCGGACACGGCGATGCAAGGCGCCTACACGAGTTTCTTCGGACCCGACCTGTTCAACCTGCTCGGTGTCGTAGTGCTCACGTCGCTCGGCACGTGGGGTTTGCCGCAGATGGTCCAGAAGTTCTACGCCATCAAGAGCGGCCCGGCTGTCAAGCAGGGTGCCATCATCTCGACGGTGTTCGCGTTTGTCATCGCTGCCGGCAGCTACTTCTTGGGTGGTTTCGGTCGCTTGGCCATCAACAACCCGGCTGCAGCTCAGTTCATCGAGTACAACCCGAAGACAGGTGCCATCATTTACGACTCGATCATGCCTGCGCTTGTGTCGAACATCCCCGATATCTTGCTCGGCGTGCTGGTGGTCATGGTGCTCTCAGCTTCGATGTCGACGCTTTCGTCGCTCGTGCTGACCTCGTCCTCGACGCTCACGCTCGACCTGATCAAGGGTAATGTCGTTAAGGACATGAGCGAGCGCAAGCAGGTATCCTGGATGCGTGTTTTGCTTGTAGTGTTCATCGCCCTGTCGGCTGGTATTGCCATCATTCAAGTGCAAGGTTCGCTGCCGTTTATCGCTCAGCTCATGGGCATCTCGTGGGGCGCTTTGGCTGGTGCATTCCTCGGCCCGTTCCTGTGGGGTCTGTACTCCGGCAAGGTGTCGAAGGCTGCGGTGTGGGTAAGCTTCATCGTGGGCGTCGGCCTGACGACGGGCAACATGATTTCCGGTTTTGTGGGCACGCCTTGGATCGCCTCTCCGATTAACGCTGGTGCTCTGGCGATGATTCTGTCGATCGTAATCGTGCCGGTTGTGAGCCTGTTCACGCCGAGCGTGCCGTTCGAGGTCAACCCGCCGTCGCCGAAGGGTGCTGGCGATCTGGCATTCGAAGCTGCAACTGCCGGCCAAGAGATTTCAGCGGAGACGAAGGGTAGGGGCATCGAGGGTGCTGCCGCAGATGAAATCGCCATTCCGCCTACCAAGAAGCGCCGTTAGTCGTCGTTAGTTCATAAGTTGTTTGAAGGGCCGGTTTCTTTCAAAGGAGCCGGCCTTTTTTGCCAAGCGTGAACATTCCGTGAGCCCGTGCAAGTTAGTCGTTGACATGCATGTTTTGGAGTGGTTCAATAAGCAAGCTGTTTTGAAGCGCGCCCTTACCTCAGCTGGATAGAGGACCTGACTACGAATCAGGGCGTCGTAGGTTCGAATCCTACAGGGCGCGCCAGCTTTTCAAATCGAGTCGCCTTTCGGGCGGCTTTTTTTGTTTTCGAAGTCAGGCGTAATTGCCGAGCTACTCTTTGCGCTTACGCGCTCAGACCGTCGGCCTACAAACGCGCCACTGGCGCGTTTGCTTGACGACGTCCAAGATCAGTGGGTCACATCAACTCGGCTGAAGCTTGTCTGCAAAAGAAAACGCCCCATCGCTGGGGCGTTGACATGTCTGGCGGAGGAAGTAGGATTCGAACCCACGGAACCTTGCGGCTCAACAGTTTTCAAGACTGCCGCCTTCAACCACTCGGCCATTCCTCCGTATGCGCGTGTCCAGCATTATGAAGCGAATCGTTCGTTCAAGTTGAACACAAGCAAACAGTATAGTTGATTCTAAGGGCCACATCGCGGAATCATCCTATAATACGAACATGAGCGACGAAGCGTACATGCAAATTGCACTTGAAGAGGCGCGCAAAGCAGCCGAAGCAGGCGAAGTGCCGATTGGTGCCGTTGTGGTTTACGAACCCATCGACCCCGGCACTCGCAGGTCGCTTGCCGAGCCGCGCATTATTGCTCGTGCCGGTAACCGGCGCGAACGCGCAAAGGACCCGGCAGGGCATGCCGAGTTCGTCGCCATGATCGAGGCATCGCGCGAGCTCGACGCTTGGCGTCTTTCGGATTGTACCGTCTACGTTACGCTCGAGCCCTGCATCATGTGCGCGGGGCTTATGTACCAAGCGCGCGTGAGGCGATGCGTGTACGGCGCGTCCGACCCGAAAGCGGGAGCGCTTGGAACGTTGTACCAGATAAATGAAGACGAACGATTGAATCACACGTTCGAAGTCACGGCTGGTGTGCTTGCCGACGAATGCGCCGAAGAGCTGCGAGAGTTCTTCGCAAACAAGAGGAAGAAATGACCGAAGCATCGAGAAATACCGCACCAAAACAGCAAATTGGTCCAACAACCGATATGACCGCTGATGCCATCGCCATCCAAGAGCTTGACGAGTTCAGAGCCCAAGGGTGGACGAAGTTGATTGCGCCGGCGAAGGTCAACCTGTATTTGGCGATTGGTGCGCGTCGCGATGACGGCTATCACGATGCGGCGACGGTCATGCACACGCTCAATTTGCATGATGTCGTGTACGTGCGGCGAAACCCGGAAGGCGGAAACGCACCTGCGGCGCGCATGGTCGCGCGCGGCGATATCGTCGTACCCGACCTTGCTTCGGAAGACAACATCGCCTGCAAAGCAGTTAATGCATTGGCAGCGAAAACCGGCCGACTCGACGATTGCGCAATCGAGATTCGCATTGAGAAGAACATACCTGCACAAGCGGGTCTCGGCGGTGGCTCGTCGGATGCTGCTGCGGCGCTTGTCGGTGCAGCACAGTTGTGGGACCTCGATTCCGACGATCCTGCAATTGAGCAAACTGCCCGAGAGATCGGCGCCGACGTAGCATTCTTCCTGCATGGGGGATGCGCATACCTCGAGGGAACAGGTGGCACGTTCGTTCATGACCTGGTGCCTTCGAAACGTTCGGTCGTGCTTGTAAAGCCTGAAGGAGGCGTGTCGACGGGCGCGGCTTATCGCACCTTTGATGAAGATCCGCAGTTTGCCTCGTCTGAACAGGCGGCTTTGGTTGTTGAAGCTGCAACAGCAGATGCCGTGCCGCTTTACAACAATCTAGCAGCTGCTTCGGAAACCCTTATGCCGCAACTGGCGGAGATCCGAACATGGCTCGAGAATTTGCCTGGCGTTGAAGGAGCGCGGCTGTGCGGGAGCGGTTCGTGCACGTTTGCGGTATGCGATAGCTTTGCAGCAGCCTGTCAAGTCGCCGCGCAAGCGCGTCAGCGCGGCTTCTGGGCACGTACCACGTCGTTTGGTTCGAGCCGAGTTCTAACGGTAAGCACCTAGGAGTCGCCATGCCTGTCGCATTGTTTGCTCGGTTGTCGCGCATAGTTCCGCTGCTCGCCGTTTTGGTTTTCATCGCCGCGGTCGTCTATATCGTCATGTCGTTCCGCTATTCATCGGAACGCGCCAAGGCAACGCTTATCAAAGTGTTCACCTGGTTGACAGGCGGTCTATCAGTGATATTCGCGCTCGTTACGATTTATGCGCTGTTCGAGCAAAACATCCCCGTCATCGAGTTGTTTGCCAGCTTCCTTGCAACGACGCTCGTTGGGTTGGCGATCACGCGCATCTGCAACGCCGTCTTCAAGCGCAATCATCCCCACTACGGCGAAGACGTGGCTCGGGCGACAATCATCAACGAATCGATTGCCAGCCGATTCGCCGAAGCGTTCAAACGCGCTCTTGGCGAGGCGCTCAAAGACACATTCAAGCATCGTTAACACAGCGCATGGCTGAATCCGATGAATTTACTGGCTTGCGAGTAGTGAATCGGCCTCAAAAATGCCATTTTGTCAAATCCGGGGCCGATTTTTGCCCAAACCCATAAATGGCGACGTTTACTGTTTGATTTTGCTTCGTAGCCCAAAATCAACATCGAAGGACGGGTTGTTCATTGATGCATTCAGGTTGTTGCGTTTAGCCTGTTACATAGTTCTTTTCGTATTTATCACCAGGAGGATAACATGGCTAAGAACATGAGCAGACGAGCGTTCTTGAGTACGGGCGGGCTCGCAAGTTTGGTTTTGCTGGCAGGTTGTTCAGGTGGTGCAGCTGGTTCGGGAAGTGCCGCAAGCTCAAGCGCTGCAGCATCATCAGGTTCAGGTCAGGTAATGGATGGCGACGGAATGATACAGGAGAGGCTTCTTGTCGGCACATTGGCGACAGAGGACATCCTGCCATTGTGGGTTGCGCAGTCTGAGGGCATGTTCGATAAGGCCAATGCGTCGATTGAAGTTGTGACATTCCAATCTGCTACCGAGCTCATCGCTGGCGTTGCGTCGGGCGCGGTCAATATGGCTATGACCGACATCATGGTGACGGCAAGCATGTTCGCAAGCGGCATCGACGTCCAAATGCAATGGGTCACGCTGGGCGCGACGGCTGACCAGGGGCGCTTTGGCATCATGGTCGGCCCAAACAGCACGGTGACGAAACTCGAAGACCTTGCTGGCGTGCCTATTGGTGTGGGCAGCAACACCATCCTCGAATATGTCATGGACAAGCTCATGGAGGGAGCTGGCATTCCCGACGAGCAAATCGTTGTCGAAGAATTGCAGAAGCTGCCCGTGCGTTATCAAGCCATGATGTCGGGCGAGGTCGAGGCGGCGGCTCTTCCTGGCACGCTGCTCGCATTGGGCGAAGCAAGCAATTGCAAGCTTGTGGCTGACGACACAAAGGGTGATAACCTCTCGCAATCGGTCATGGTTGTGCGTGGCGAAGTGCTTGGCAACGTAGCGACCGCACAGTGCCTCGAGACGTTGAAGGGCATTTGGGACGATGCAGCGAAGATGATTAACGACGATCCCGAGGCGTATCGCGAAGTGCTCATCGAAAACGCGAACCTTCCTGTGGAAATCGCCGACACGTATCCAATCAGCACCTATCCGACCGTCCAGCTGCCAACGGCTGCCATGGTCGACCCCGTTCTGGCTTGGATGGAGAAGAAGGGCTATCTGACCAAGTCGCTCACGTACGACGAATCGACGGGCGAGTTCTCGGCGAAATAACTCTCAAGCAAGCAATAAATCAACAATGCGCCAGGGACAGACTCTGGCGCATTTTTTACACGCGGTTGCGAACGTCCTTGATCGAGAAATCGTAAATCAGGTGTGCGAGCTGGCGGGCTGATGTGGACCCTGGATTCGAGAGCCATCGCGAGATCATGAAAAGCGTGCCCGCCAAAGTGTATTCGAGCATCAAGTCGATTTCGCCTTCCGACCGCGCGTCATCGGCATCGATGACATATTCTCTCCAAAGAGGCTTCAAGTTCGCTTTCAACTTGTAGACGAACGCGGGGTCGCCCCGTTCGCTGAGAAGCACTGTGATGAAAGGCTTGTTGCGCTCGTAGTAGAGCACTACATCCTTACATGCTGCTATGAGGCCGACCTTGCTCGAATCGCTGCGCAGGCGCTTCATGCACACTTCGACGCATTCGGTCATTCCTTCGAGCAGCGAGGCTTCGATGGTGGCGAGCATCTCGTACAGGTCACGGTAATGAAGATAAAACGTTCCGCGGTTGTAGCCGGCAAGCTTGCAGACTTCGCTGACGGTGATCTTCTCGATGGGCTTTTCGGCATAGAGGCGCCAGAAGGCCTCTTTCAAATCGGCCTTGGTCTGCTCGGTTTTCTCGGGGCGTTTTTTCATGAACACAGCATAGCATGATGGAGCAACGAGCGATGGAGCTGCTCTGATGATGCGCGGGCTGGGTATAATGGACGGGTACGTCAAACGGCACGAGGAGGAGTTGTGAAACGGGCGCTGATAGCGTTTGCCATGCTGGTGGTCTTGCTGTTGCCGGCGCAGGCATTCGTTGCTCCTTTTCCCACTTTTGCTGCGGATTCCGGCTATTCCATCGATCAGCTCACAACCGATATTTATGTCGAAACCGATTCCTCCATGCATGTCGTCGAACGGCAGGTTCTTACGTTCGGGCAGCAAAGCAAAGGGCTGGTTTGGCGCTTGCAGGAATTCGAGCAAAGTGAGCCAGTCAAAATTGCCTCGGTTCGCGTCGTGCAGCTCGATAGCGAAGGAGCCGCAGCTGGCGATTGGCTGTCCTTGCAGCATGCGGATTGCAAACCGGAAGAGCAGGGTTTGAAGCCCGGAGATGTTCCTGATGCAAGTTGGCGCGGAGCCGATGTACAGCCTTGGTATTCGTACAGCATTTCCGACAACATGGTGCGGTGTTATTTCCCTGCCGATGCGGGGACGTATATGCTTGAGATTGACTACACGGTTATGCGACGCGTGACTGTGTTTCGCGATGTCGGCGAATTGTATTGGCGCTATGCGCAAAGTGACATGCCGGTTGATGCCCATGATGTTACGTTGCGGGTTGCCCTGCCTGTTCCGGCTGGCTACGAGATTCAACCGAATTCGACGGTAATGGCATGGGGCCATGGACCGGAGGACGGAGCGTTCACGGTAGGGGTGGACGGCTCTGTCATGTATCACGTCGATGTTGTGGAAGCTGGCCATTACGCAGAAGCCCACCTGCTCTTCCCAGCGAGTTGGATCGACAACATGGCTATTCGTGCGCCGAACCATCGAACTGAGATACGCCGTCCCGACGCAATCGCCGAGGAGTCCGAATGGCTCGACCGAAGCGCTCGTGCGAGCATTTGGGACAACAAAGTGCGCGTCATGTACATGCCGATCGTTGCGCTCGCTGCTCTCGCTGCAGCCATCGTCGCGGTGGCGTTTGGGCGTTCGCCCCGCACGAGACGTTGGTTTGTTCGCATAGCGGCAACGCTTGGGATTGTCGCCTTAGCTGAGCAGGCGTTCTTCAGGGAGCCACTCACGACAGGCATTTTACTGGCTGCTGCTGTTGCGATAGCGCTTTTGGCGGGCTGCTTGCCCATAACCGACGAAGTGCCAGAGGAGGATAATCTCGAGTTGTGCGAGTCCGACTCGGAGGCCGAGCAAGCCGATCCTGTGGAGCAAGGAGATGATTGTGAATCAGAGTGACGGCAACATCGTGTTGATTGGAATGCCGGGCGCGGGCAAATCGACGCTCGGCGTTGTTCTGGCAAAAATTCTCAACAAGCAGTTCCTCGACGCCGACCTGGTTATCCAGAACCTTCATGGCAAAACCCTGCAAATGCTCATAGACGAGAGGGGAGTCGAGGGCTTCATTGCGTTGGAAAACGATGCGCTCTGCGGAATCGAAGCGCGCAACACGGTCATTGCTACGGGGGGAAGCGCGGTCTATTCAGGCGAGGCCATGGCGCATCTGGCGCACATCGGCACGATTGTCTACCTCAAGATTTCGTACAAATCACTCGTCGAACGCCTTGGCGACCTTGATGAACGCGGAGTCGTGTTCAGGGGCGATGTGGGTAATGGGCTGCGGGGTCTTTACGACGAACGCTGTCCGCTCTATGAGAAATACGCCGACTTGATAATTGGTGTCGACAACCTGTCGATAACTGCCGCCGCTCAGGCTGTTCGGGAAGCCATTCTGTAACTTAGTCGTTACGCTCATTGATCGACAGATTAGTCATCTCTAATTAATACTATTTCTTTAGACACCAGTGACCAAATGACTGGTCATTTGGTGATTTTGGTTTGCCCAGACGGTTCGTGGGACGATTTGCGAACGGGTCTCGTATAAGGCATGAGAGAGGCTCATGCATCAACCGTGAAATTGGAATATTACAGCACTATCGTGCTGTTGTTTGGAGAGCGGTATTCGCCAAACGCATAGAAGGGACCTGCATTATGGAGGGACATCCAGTCAGTCGAAAGCATCGCGCATTTGCAACCAAGATCGTATGTATTGTCACGGCACTATCGCTCGTTTTCTTGCAGACGCCCGTCAGGTATGCGTTGGCGGATCAACTCCGACGTGCCTTTTAGCAGCACGTACGAGCTGAGCGTTGTGTGCGGTAACAGTACGTACCTGATAACGGTGACCGATGTTCAGGAAAGCACAGCACTTGTGAACTTCTTGAAGAATGCCGTCATAGAGGGTGCGACGCAAAACGAAGACGGCGCATATCAGGTTCAGGAGGGGAAGCCATACAGCATCTCCCTGATGTTTGCGGAGGGTTCGGACTATCAGTTTAAGAATGATTCTCCGCTTACGCATCAAATGCCTGACGGAATCATGGTATCCAATGAGCAAAATGGCGAGTTCTCGATTAATGTCATGTTCAGGGGGCGCTGTATCCGGTCAAAGCGATTTACAATCTCAACACCGACGGCGAGTTCACAATCAATTTCGATCAAGCGGACCCCAATTATCCCAAGCTCGTTTCCGCGACCGATGTCAGTTTCCATTTCAGCTATAACGCAGAATTCGAAGCGGGCGCAGAAGAGATTAAATTCAGCGATACGGTTAAACGTGACATCGTCTTTGAAGACCCCGAACCAGGCCAGGCCTACGTAGAAAAAGTCGGCGTTTTCGATGAAACCACGGGAACATTCAACTACACCGTCACTGTTGCAGCAGAAGGTGGCGATGTAGCCAACGTCAACGTTAAAGACGTCATTTCTGGAGACGCACTCATTTTCAAAGACGATGTTGTAGTCAAAGATGATCAAGGCGTCGATTATTCAGATGACAAATATACAAAGAATCCCGCTGCCAACGGCTTCGATTACACGTTTGCAGAGATGAAAGATGGCGAGAAAATCATCATCACCTATAGCGCCAAAGTAGACTTCTCGAAGGACGCCGATGGAGACGGCAAAATCACGGTCGATCAGACCAAGAACACTGTGACGGTTGGTCCTGACGATAATCCGCACACCAGCGAGTACTCCCATGAAATCACTTACAAGACGATAAGGAAGAGCGATGGCTCCGAAGCTGGGACCACGGAAGATGGCGACAAGATTCTGAACTGGACCATCACGTACAACGGGCTTGTGCTTGCGCCCGTAGGTGGTGACACAATTACAGACACCATCGTCGGCGATTCGGCAGACTACATGACGTATTACGGCGAAAATATAACGGTGAAGGTATACGATCACGAAGGCGCGCTCGTTGAAACGCGCACAGAGCCATACACCAGCCCGACAAGCCACAGCCCCTCTTCGTGGACCTATACCATTCCTGATAGCGACATCGTGCCGTATAAATATGTAATCGAGTATCAGACCGTAGTAGATATGGCTAAGATCCCAGCAGGTGCTGTGGTGCCTCTCAGCAATAAGGCTAATGACGATTGGGGCGGCTACAATGTCAACCCAGAAGGTGGAGCAACCATTACGAAGTCGGTCGACTCTTATGACACTTCGGAAGTGACGTGGGCATCAACGCTTACCGTTCCGAAGGAAGGCCTCGCCCAGGCAATCGTCATCGACACGCTTCCCGCAAGGTACATCGATGGCACAACGTACTATGACTCGTATGAGAGCGCCACCGTCGTAAGCGGCCTGCTTGAAGGCGAAGACTACATAATTGATGCGACGACCGACCCCACAAAAGTCGAGATTAGGTTCTACAAAGACAGCGAGCATCAAGAGACCGGCCTTAAGCCGAGCGCAAGCGAGCGCAAGATCGTCATAAAGCTGACCACTTCGGTCAATCAAACTTGGTTGGAAAAGGGCTATGAATCTAGCCAGGGGATTGACAAGAGGCATCTGAACACCATCAGTATTGGCAACAGCGAAGCAACAGCCCTCGTGACCTTTGAAAAGCCCGGAATTGATAAGAACGCGGAAGTTCAAAAGGACGCAGACGGAAACGTTACCGGTCTCAAGTACACATCGACCTTTACCGGCGTGACGGACACGCCCATTAGCGTGAGGGACACGTTTGACAGGAGCCTGCTCGAAGTGGATACGTCCCAGCCCACTGGTCAATATGACGAGCATATGAAAATATTTGGTGGTAATGCGGATTGGCAGGGTTGGAAACCGACAAATGTCTCCTACACCGATACAGACGAAGGCATCCTCATCACAGCAGACAGCGTGCCTCTTGATGACGACGGCAACTGCTACTCGCATTACAGAATTGTCTACTACCTCAAACTCAAGGACGGTGTTGACCTTGAAGCCCTGGCCAAGGTCAATGGTGGCACGCACCATCTTAAAAACACGGCAAAGTGGGGTGACCACCAGGATTCGTTTGACTATGAGACAAAATACAATTTCCTCACCAAAGAACTACTCAACGAGCCTGACCTAGGCCTGCAGGAAGATGGAACTGTAAATCGTATTGCCCAGTACAAGATTACGCTAAACCCAGACAAAGCGACACTCAACGGGGGCGAATCGCTGACCATGAC
>CACZIP010000030.1 GCA_902781245.1 uncultured Coriobacteriaceae bacterium
CACACTGGCAAATGCAATTCCTATCTTCAGCATGATGGGGAACATGAATGAACGCGGGCGAATTGTTTCTTCCGCCTTTTGCGTATCCGCCGCCTTTGTGCTTGGCGATCATCTCGGATTTATCGCGGGCTACGCCCCAGACATGATTGCGGCCATCGTCATATCCAAGCTGGCCGGCGGCATAGCCGCTGTAGTGATAGCGCTATTCGTTTCAAAGAGCTGATTTGTTTGAGAAACTGTTCTATGGCGACCCATCCGGGCGGCTCTATTCTGAGGCGGTAAGCGAGTATTTCACTCAATACCCCGAAGATCTCATAGGTTTGAAAGCATTCATCTTCGACCTTTTCATGAACTCGACAATTGCCGAACGTGATTTGATTCTGCTCGAACAGGCAGAGGAGAAGGGGATGATAACTCCTGAAAGCTCCGTTTACCTGAGCAAGATCGATTCTTATCTGTATCGGGGAATGCTCGCTTCGCTCAAAGGCCACAATCTTGATGAAGAGGACATCCGCGAAGCGACCCGCGAATTCATGCAACTCATCATCAAGTGCTATACGCAGCAGCTCAATGAGGGCTATTCGATACTCGTCGTGTCCCCCGATTTCAAGATTGCTGACTCCGCGAAGGAGTTGGATGCTCGGTCGTCGTATCGCGTAAAAATCATCCCCGTGGACATAGAAAAGGCGAATAAGCGCGAGTCAAGGGCAACTGCGTAATTGACGAATGGCGATAGGCGCCAATTCGGGGCATCAATCAAAGAATCGGGCCAGCAACCTTAAAGGATGCTGGCCCGATTAGGAGTCCAAGTTGGTTCGAACGCTCCAAACGGAGCCGGCTATGCTTCTTCGGAGCCCTCTGCTTTGAAGTTTTCATCTCCGACGTTGGGTGAGTCTGCATCGCGCGCCAATCCCTTCACCACCGAGATCATCGCTGCAATCATGATGAAGATGAACGGGAACGCAGCGGCGATTGAGATCGTCTGAAGCGGCTTCAAGCCGCCGGCGATGAGCAGGCCAATGGCCATGGCCGTGAGCACGACGCCCCAAAGAATCTTCTTCATGTTCGGGGGGTTCATGTTGCCATTGCTGGAGAGCATGCCAAGCACGAATGTGCCCGAGTTAGCTGAAGTGATGAAGAACGTGCAGATGAGCACGAGCATGACGATTGAGACAATCAGGCCGAGCGGATACTGGTTCAGCACCAGGAACAGCCCGGTTTCGGGGGACGCTGCCACCGAGGCAACTGCTTCGGCATCCAATATTCCGCTTTCGGCAAGAGAGAGCCCCATGCTGCCGAATACGGCAAACCAGAGCACCGAGGCGACTGCCGGAACCAGCACGACGCCCAGGATGAACTGACGCACGGTGCGGCCACGTGAGATGCGCGCGATGAACACGCCCACGAACGGCGCCCACGCAATCCACCAAGCCCAGTAGAAGATGCGCCATCCGAGCATCCAGGTATTGTCACCGTATGCGCTCATCCCCAGACTATCGGGGAAGAATCCGCCGATGTAGTCGCCTATGCCGCATACAAGGTTGTTGAGCACGTCGATTTTCGGGCCGACAATGAAACAGACAATGAGCACGCCCACGGCGATGTAGAGGTTCGCGTCCGAGATGACCTTGATGCCCTTCTCGATGCCAAGCACGGCTGAGCCAATGAAGATAACTGAGATCACAAGGATGATGACAATCTGGACAACGAGGTTCGAGGGGACGCCGAACAAGTAATTAAGTCCAGCGTTGATTTGCAGCACGCCCAGGCCAAGTGAGGTAACCACGCCGGCCATCGTGGCGAACAATGCGAGGATATCGACGAGCTTGCCAAGCCACCCTTTTGCGCCTGTTTCGCCCAGCACCGGCGTAAGGGCGGCGCTAATAAGCGCAGGCTTTCCCTTGCGGTACATGAAGTAGCCCAACGCGAGTCCGATGATGGCGTAATTGGCCCAGGGGTGAATGCCCCAATGCATAAACGACGCTGACATTGCAAAGCGCGCAGCTTCTGCGCTTGATGGCTCGATTCCCGCCATAGGACCGGCGTAATGCGAAATCGGCTCTGCGATGCCCCAGAACACGAGACCTACGCCCATTCCGCAACCGAACAGCATCGCGAACCATGACACTGTGGAGAACTCGGGCTCGGAATCGTCGGGTCCGAGCTTGATTTTTCCCCAATGCGAGAACGCAATAGCGAGTGCGAAGATCACGAAAGCAAGCATCGCCAAGAGGTAAAGCCATCCGAAGTCGACGGTGAGGAAGCCGAATATGGCATTCGAAACGTCAGTGAAGCTTTCGTTGAAAGCGATGGCCCACACGGCAATTGCCGCGCAAAGTATGAGCGCGATGAGGAAAACCGGGTTTTTGAATTCGCCCTTGTTCATGGGCACCTCCAATGCAGCGCATCAAAACTGCTGAAGCAGTCGATGACGCCACGCTGTTCGTGCGCGCGATTGGAAATGCGTTGTACCCGAAGGGATAATAACATCGATATCGACCAATAACATCAGAGTTATCGTTAGCTATGCCGTGAGCGGTGATTTATAACTCATACACCGAAATGGGTATCGCAATATTTACCCAGTTAAACAGCAAGATTTTGCTCAATAGTACAATGTGCACAAAAAACATTATCAGTGATAACATTTTTTCGAAAATCGCTTGCAATAGCGCTCTGAAGCACGTATGTTATCACTGTTAACATTTTCGTAACCGATGCTATTTCGACTGCAGGGTAAAGGGGAGCGGGCAGATGTCCGGAGCCAAGCGCAAATACATCGAAGCGGCTTATGAGCTGCTTGTGCGTGACGGCCTTGACGGTGTGTCCATCCGCAAGGTGGCCGACGAAGTCGGATGCAGTTCTGCGGCGCTCTACCGCCATTTTCCCGACATTGACAAGTTGATCGCTGTCGCTTCGATGCGGTTCTTCCGCGACTACATCGAAGACGCAAGCGTACTTTCGAAAGTCGATCTCAACCCGCTCGAGCTCAACCTTCAGCTTTGGGAATGCCTCGCGTACTATTCGTTCAGGAATGCCGACGTGTTCGAGAATCTCTTCTTTGGTAACGCTGATGGCAGCCTGTACACCGAGGCTGCGGCCGAGTATTTCGAGCAGTACCCCGAGGACCTTGTGGGCCTCAAGGACTTCATGCTCGACATGTTCAAGAACGCCACGATTGCCGAGCGCGATTCCATCCTGCTGAACCGGGCAGCCGAATACGGCATGCTCACCAAGGATGCGGCCGCCTACCTCTGCAAGGTCGATTCGTACTTGTACCGCGGCATGCTGTCCGATGTTCGTGGACGCGATTTGGCAGAGGATGATTTCCGCTGGGTGACCAGAGAGTTTATGGATCTCATCATCCGTGGGTATATGACCCAGCTCGAAGAGGGTTGCTCGATTCTCGTCGTGAAACCCGATTTTGTGGCATCTAAATCCGATTCTGACGTAGATGCACGCTCGTCGTATCGCGTCAAGATTATCCCCATGGAACACGGCACTGCGAAGCATCGGAGGAAAGCGACAGCTTAAAAGCCGCGCTCGCAGGGCGGGCATACTGAAACAAGTCGGCTCTTTGCCGGCAAGGCAAGTATCTGCACGAGCATTATTCATTCTGCAACCAAAACGCGCGAAAAGCTTGGTCAAACAAGCTTGGCAGTGTACCCAACAAGCAGATTCTTAAAGAAAACGGTTTTTGGAATTCCCCAGTCATGTGGGGCTTGGGATAGTTTGCGCTCAAAAAGAGCGCTGGAAAAAGAAAGGCAGGTTATATGGAACAAAAGAAAGACAGAAGCGTGTTGATCATCTCGGCGGCCATTGTCGCAGCGTTCGTTATTTTCGGCGCAGTGGCTCCCGAGGCGCTCAACGAAGTGGCGAACGTCCTGTTCACCGTGTTCACAGTTGACTTCGGCTGGTTGTACCTGCTCGTTGTCTTCGTAATGGTCATATACGCCATTGCAATTGGTTTGAGCAAGTTCGGCAATATCAAGCTCGGCCACGACGACGACGAGCCAGAGTTCTCGAACTTCTCATGGTTCGCCCAGCTGTTCGGTGGCGGCATGGGCATCGGCTTGGTGTTCTGGAGCGTTGCAGAGCCCATTTCCGATTTCATGGCTCCTCCGAGCGCCGATCCGCTGACCAACGAGGCTATGCACGAGGCCATGCAAACGGTGTTCTTCCACTGGGGCATCTCTCCGTGGGTCATCTTTGCGGTTGCCGGCTTGGCATTGGGTTACTTCGCATTCCGTCTTGACCGTCCGTTCCTGGTCAGCTCGGCGTTCGAGCCGCTGCTGGGCGAAAAGGTAAACGGGCCGATCGGCAAGGCCATCGACATCCTGGCCGTGTTCGCCACCATCTTCGGCGTAGCCACGAGCCTGGGCTTGGGCGCCGTGCAGATCACGGGCGGTTTGAACTACGTGTACGGCATCGAGGACACGACGTTGCTCCAATGCCTCGTCATCGCCATCATCACTGCGCTGTTCACGCTGGCCACGCTTTCGGGTCTCGGCAAGGCCATGCAGATCGTGGCCGACGTCAAGGTGTACCTGTCCATTGCGTTCATGGTATTCATCTTTGTGTTCGGCGGCGCAGTGTTCATCTGCAACATCTTCGTCACCGATCTGGGTGGTTACCTCCAGAACTTCATTCACAAGTCAATGTGGATGGAAAACGGCGAGTTCGTTCAGGGTTGGACCGTGTTCTACTGGGCATGGTGGATCGCCTGGGCGCCCTTCTGCGGCCAGTTCGTTGCCCGCGTTTCCCGCGGTCGCACGATTCGCGAGTACCTGTTCGCGGTCATGCTGCTCCCCGCCGGCTTCTGCGTGATCTGGTTGGCCATCTACGGCGGCGCTGCGTTCAACATCAACGAGCTCACCGGTGGCGGCCTCGTGACGGCACTTGGTGCAGACAACGGAACGACCATCGCCCTGTTCGCCTTCCTCAGTGAGCTGCCGCTCCCCGCAATCACTGCTCCTCTTGCCATCGTTCTCATCGTCGTGTGCTTCTGGGGCGCCGCAAATTCCGCCACGTTCGTCTTGTCGATGCTCACTGACAACGGCAACATGGAGCCTTCGAAGCCCTTGCGCGTGGGTTGGGGCATAGCTCAGGGTGCTACCACGATTATCTGCATCATCGTCGGCGGCGCTGGGATTCTTAAAATCCTTCAGACGCTCTCGATTGCAGCAGCCTTCCCGTACATGTTCGTCATCGTCTTCATGATGATTTCCATGACCATCGCCTTGAAGAACGATCCAGCAATGCAGAAGGAAGAGCCTGAAGAAGAGCTTCCGGCTCCCGCCGAACCACTCCCGCAAGCGGAGTAAGGCACCAAGGGGCCTGGTGCACGATCCTCCCCAGGCCCCTCACACAAGAGGCAATTCCGCAGCCTTAATTGCGGATGGAAATAAAGGTCTTGAAGTAGGGAACAATCGAGAAGAAAGGAAATCAAATGTCTCGCATTCCTACCCAAAGCGTCTTGACTGACAACCAGGTCGACCGCATCAACGAAGAGGTCATGAAGATCCTGACCGAGATCGGCGTTGATTTCGAGTACGCACCTGCAGTCGAGGTGCTCAAAGAGCATGGCTGCAAGGTCGACGGCTCCCGCGTCTATTTCGACCGCAAGTTCGTCGAGGCCCGCATCGCCGAGGCTCCGAGCGAGTTCACGCTCAAGGCCCGCGACGAGAAGAAGAGCACGCCGGTCAAGGACGGCAGCTTCATCCTCACCCCGTCCTATGGTCCTCCGTTCGTCTACACCCTTGATGGCGGCCGCCGCGGCACGACCTCCGAGGACTACAACAACGTGGTGAAGCTGTGCCACATGAGCCAGAACATCAACCACACCGGCCACAACGTCGTCGAGATGTGCGACTATCCTGACGAGATCCGTCACCTCAAGATGGTCGAGTCCCACATCAAGTACTCCGACAAGGCCTTCATGGGCGCCGCCCACGGCTCCGTGTGCGCCAAGGACACCGTCGAGATGTGCAAGATTCTCTACGGCATGGACGACGAGACGATCAAGAACACCCCGATCGTCAACACGCTGATCAACTCCATCACCCCGCTCAAGTACGACGAGCGCATGGCTTCGGCTCTCATGACCTACGCTGAGTACGGCCAGTCCAACATGATCTCGTCGCTCGTCATGAGCGGCTCCACCGGCCCGGTCACCATGGTCGAGACGCTGTCGCTGCAGCTCGCCGAGACCATCGCGGGTCTGTGCCTCAACGAGTGCATCCGCCCGGGTTCCCCGGTCATCCTCGGCTCGACTTCCGGCCCGGCCGATATGGCTTCGATGGCACTTTCCATCGGCAACTCCGAGGTCGCCCTCTACACCTCCGCGACCGCCCAGATGGGCCGTTTCTACGGCGTCCCGACCCGTGGCGGCGGCGGCCTGAACGACGCCATCCTCACCGATGCGCAGGCCGGCCTCGAGTCCATGCTCACGCTGCTCACCGCTGCGACCTCCGGCACCGCGTTCATCCTGCATGCCGCTGGCATTATGCACTACTACAACGCATTCAGCTACGAGAAGTTCATCCTCGATGACGAGATCGCCGGCTGGTGCAACAAGTACATCCAGGGTTACAACTTCGACGAAGAGCGCTTCATCTTCGACGACGTCGAGGAAGTCGGCCCTGGCGGACACTTCCTGTATCAGGAATCCACCATGGACTTCGTCGAGGAGCTCCGCCGTCCGCTCATCAGCAACCGCAAGGACTACGAGGGCTGGGAGGCCGCTGGCGCCAAGGCTCTCGACCAGGTTTGCTACGACCGTTGGACGAAGCAGCTCGAAGAGTACGTCGCTCCCGAGATGGACGAGGCTGTCGAGGCCGAGCTCAACGCCTTCATCGAGAAGCGCTGCAACGACCTCATCGGCGAGTGCCCTGCTCTGTACACGCGTTAAGCGAACGCATTGCTTCAAGGACGGCCTCTTCGGGGGCCGTCCCTCTTTATCTGGCGGAATGAAGACGCAAGGTCGAGGAGGATTCGATGCTACAAGCTCATCAGCTCATGGGCCTTGGCTGCCGCGTCCTCAGCGCTCAAGGTGAATGCATCGGCTCCGATTTCGTCAGCAAATTCTTGGCTGGCGGCTGCGCCGCCGACCATGACGAACACCTGGTCACGAAGCTTCGCCTTCTTCAACGCCTTGATGGTGTCGCGGACGTTGTCGAGCAGGTCGGTACGACTGACCGAGATGAGCACCAAGTTGCACTTCGCATTGTTGCGAACATGCTCGACGAATGCTTCGGGAGACACTTGGCTGCCCAAGTCGGCAACCTCGATGTCGCGGCTCTCCATCATGATGCGCACGAGGTTCTTGCCGATGTCGTGCTTGTCTCCCGACACGGTGCCGATGACTGCCGTGCCGGTGATGGGCTTCTCGTCCTCGATGGCGAACATCGGCTGCAACACTTCCATGGCCAAGTTGGTTGTCGAAACGGCCGCCATCATCTCAGACATGTATATGTCCCCGTCTCGGTAGGCATCGGATGTTGCGCTCATGCCGGCGAGAAGGCCTCTGTTCAGCAAATGGTTTGCAGAGATGCCCAGTTCGAGACCGTATTCAATGAGCGGAACGATGTCCTTCATGCCGCCGCGCCGCACTGTCGAGCTGATGTCGTCGAGCAGTGCGACGATGCGCTCAGCAGCCTGTTCGGACGGGCTGGAGGGACGGCTGTCGGCGTATGCGATGCGTTCCTGCAGGTTTTTGATAATCGGCTTGAAGCGTTTCTCCTGGGAGGCCAGATAGACAAAACCGAGCACGTCGTCTTCCGCGTCGGTCAACGCCAGCTGTTTGGCAGCATGGGCGGGCGGAGGAAGATACCCATCGTCGAAGACGACGATGCCATCGGCGGCAAATGCCGTGACGATGGCGGGCACGCCCGGTATGAAATCTTCTACCTCGGTGTCGTTCGCTTCGAGGAAATCTCGGATGTGGTTCGAGGCGTTGGAAGCTTGACCGCGTGGCCACAGCCACACGATTTCGCCGAGCAGATCTTCGGTCGTAACGGAGCCCTTGTTGGCGAGCTTATGATTGGGCGGCACGAAGACCGATTGGCTTGCTTCGGTCAGCTCGGCAAACCGCAGATTGGCCGGCGCATTTTCCATCGAGGCCTCGGACGTCGACCAGAGGTCGATGACGCGTTCGCGCAACAGCTTGACCGGGTCGGACGACCCGCATGGGATAAGCGTGAACGAAATGGTCGATTGAGCAACGTTCAGGAAGAACGAAATCGTGTCGCGCGAGTAATCGTTGATGCCAACGCGTATCGTGCCAGCATCGGAGCCCTTGGCCATCGCGCGCGCAAGGCGCACCGCTTCGTCGTATTCGGACACGATCTGCTTGATGGTTTCGTGCAAGAACGCGCCCTCGGCGGTGTAGGAGGTGCCGGTGCGCGTGCGATTGAAGACCTTGAATCCCAGCTCGTTCTCGATGACCTTCAGCTGGTAGGTGAGAGCAGGCTGAGTAACACGCAGTTTCTTCGCGGTCGTCGTGATGCTCTTGGTCTCGGCAAGAACCAGCATCATGCGCATTTGCGAGATGTCCACGCGTTCGCCTCCTCGTCGCCGTTCCGTTGTCAACCGACTGCTAACCCTCGCATTGTACAACATACCGCTTGCCTGCCTTTCACGGCCTCATTTTGCCCGCTTGCAAAACGACGATTTTTTTCGTACTGCAAAAGAGTCGGAATTGCCGATTTACCTGCATGTTTGGGGGTATTATGTGATGGGGGTTTGTTTGTGCAAATTATAGAAGCTAAAAAGGTCGAAAAACAGGTAGAATTTTCCCTCGTCGAGACTAGATAAAAAATTTTTATAAAAGCTGATTGAAAGGGGTGATTTGGTGGAAAACCGATTCAAGAACGCTCTCGAGAGCGGCGAGTTCGTCGTAACGTGCGAGATTATTCCCGGACGCGGTGCTCATGAGGACGGTCAGGAAAAGGAATTCGCCGAAGCCAGGCGCATCTACGAGACGGGTCGCGTTCACGCGATGTCCATTACGGACAACCCGGGTGGCAACCCGGCGCTTCTGGCCGACACGCTCGGCAAGGAGTTCTTGGACGAGGGCATCGTTCCGCTCGTTCACTTTACATGCAAGGATCGCTCGCGCAATCAGATTATCGCGCAGCTGTACGGCTTGGAGCGCCAGGGTGTCGAGAACCTGCTGGTCATGACAGGTGACTATCAGGTCAGCGGTTGGGACGGACGTGCTCGTCCGGTCTACGACCTCGATCCCGTGCATGTGAGCATGCTCTGCACCGAGATGAACCAGGGTCTGATGGTGCCTGGTCGCAAGGGCTATGTCCAAGAGAAGCCCACGCACTTCTTCAACGGTGCCGTTGTCAACCCCTTCAAGTACCTCGAAGGCGAGACCATCCCGCAGTACCTGAAGATGGAGAAGAAGATCATCGGCGGCGCCAAGTTCCTCATCAACCAGCTCGGTTACGATTCCCGCAAGATGGACGAGCTCATCCGCTATCGCAACGAACGCGGTTACGACACCCCCATCATCGCCAACATCTTCCTGCTCACGCGTGGCGCTGCAAGGCTCATGCGTTCGGGTGGCATTGCCGGTGCCTACATCAGCGATGAACTCATGGCCCAGCTCGACGAAGAGTTCAAGGCAGAAGACAAGGGCAAGGCTGCTCGCATCGAGCGCGCTGCCCAGATGATTGCCATCTCCAAGGGTCTCGGCTACGCCGGCGTGCACATCGGCGGCTTCGGCATCACTGCCGAGATGTTCTGCGGCATCCTCGACCGCGCTGCCGAGCTCGAGCCGCAGTGGAAGGAATGCTACAAGCAGGTCAACTTCGGCAAGCCGGGCGGCTACTACATCTACGAGGAAGAGAAGGACGCCGACGGCAACGGCACGGGCTTCAACACCGACAAGCATGCTCCTAAGCCCGAGCAGGCACGCTCCAAGAAGGTCTTCTCGAAGTGGGGCATCTCCCGCTTTGCGCACTACTGGGTGCTCACGCTGGGCAAGCGTGGCAACAAGGTTCTCACGAGCCGCATGGATTCGCTCGACAATAAGAAGGGCGTTTACCGCCATCACGGCCTCGAGCACACCGGCAAGTCGATGATGTACGGCTGCATGGACTGCGGCGACTGCGGCCTCGAAGCCACGCTGTACACCTGCCCGATGACGCAGTGCCCCAAGTGCCAGCGCAACGGGCCGTGCGGCGGTTCCTACGATGGCTACTGCGAGGTGTTCCCCGGCGGCGAGCGCTACTGCATCTGGTACAAGGCGTACCACAAGGCGAAGAAGAGCAACGAGATGGAGCGCATCACCACCTACATCACCCCGCCGAACAAGTGGGAATACTACGGCTCCAGCCCCTGGAGTGCTTACACTCATCGTCGCGACAATTGCGCAGGTCGCATTCCCGTATCGCTTGGCCTGGAGACGGGCGTGCCCGGCGGCATCATTCCGGAAACGGATATGCTGATGAAGGTCGAAGCCGACGTTCACGCGAAGCCAGCGCAGCCGTAAGGTCAAACTATTGATTGCTTGGAGCTAGCGTTCAGCTGGCTCCAAGCTGACGATTGTCAGTTATTCTTTTGGTACCAAAGCCTTACGGCAGCAAGGGACCGTAAGGTTTGGCAATAACGAGCTAATAAGGAGGCTTGAACAATGGCAGACTACAAGTCCGACATCGAGATCGCACAAGAAGCTAACATGCTTCCCATCGAAGAGGTTGCGAACAAGGCCGGCATCGACTGGGCGACCTGCGAGCCCTATGGTCACTACAAGGCCAAGGTCGACATCCATTCCTACAAGGATGCACCGATGAAGGCAAAGCTCATCCTCGTGACGGCTATCAACCCGACGCCGGCTGGCGAGGGCAAGACCACCACGTCGGTTGGCCTGCATGACGCGCTGTGCGCAATCGGCAAGAGCTCTATGCTCGCTCTCCGCGAGCCGTCGCTGGGCCCCGTGTTCGGCGTCAAGGGCGGTGCTGCAGGCGGTGGTTACGCTCAGGTCGTTCCCATGGAGGACATCAACCTGCACTTCACCGGCGACTTCCACGCCATCGGCGCTGCGAACAACCTCATCGCTGCCATGCTCGACAACCACATCAAGCAGGGCAATGAACTCGACATCGACCTCAACAACATCATTTGGCGCCGCTGCGTCGACATGAACGACCGTCAGCTGCGCAACGTGGTCGACGGCCTCGGCACCGCCGGCGACGGCGTCTGCCGCGAGGACGGCTTCGACATCACCGTTGCTTCCGAGGTCATGGCTGTGTTCTGCCTGGCCACCGACCTTGACGACCTCAAGGCCCGCCTCGGCCGCATCATCGTGGCCTACAGCCGCACTGGCAAGCCCGTCACCGTTTCCGACATCAAGGCCGAGGGTGCCTGCACCGCTCTGCTGAAGGACGCCATCAAGCCGAACCTGGTTCAGACGCTCGAGAACAACCCGGCGTTCGTGCATGGCGGCCCCTTCGCCAACATCGCCCACGGCTGCAACTCCGTCCAGGCGACCACCACGGCCATGAAGATGGCCGACTACGTGGTCACCGAGGCCGGCTTCGGTGCCGACCTCGGCGCCGAGAAGTTCCTCGACATCAAGTGCCGCGCCGCGGGCCTCAAGCCGTCCTGCGTCGTCATCGTTGCCACCGTCCGTGCCCTCAAGCATCACGGCGGCGTTGCCAAGGCTGACCTGAACACCGAGAACCTCGAGGCCCTCGAGGCCGGTCTGCCGAACCTCCTGCAGCATGTCGAGAACATCCAGAAGGTCTACGGTCTGCCCGCGGTCGTTGCCATCAACGCTTTCCCGACCGACACCGAGGCCGAGCTCAAGCTCGTCCAGGACAAGTGCGCCGAGCTGGGCGTCAACGCCGTGCTCGCCGAGCACTGGGCAAAGGGCGGCGAGGGCGCCAAGGCCCTGGCCGAGGAAGTTGTCCGCGTTTGCGATCAGCCCAACGACTTCCACTTCAGCTACGACGTCGAGCAGTCCATCGAGGAGAAGCTCAACGCCATCGCCACCAAGATCTACCACGCCGACGGCGTCGACTTCACTCCGAAGGCTAAGAAGCAGCTCGAGCAGCTCGAGTCGCTCGGCCTCGACAAGGTGCCGATCTGCGTTGCCAAGACGCAGTACTCCTTCGCCGACGACGCCACCAAGCTGGGCGCCCCGAAGGACTTCCGCATCACGGTGCGCAACCTCAAGATCTCCGCTGGCGCTGGCTTCATCGTTGCCCTGACCGGCGAGATCATGACGATGCCTGGTCTGCCCAAGCGTCCGGCCGCCGAGAAGATTGACGTCACCGCTGACGGCAAGATCGTGGGCCTGTTCTAA
>CACZIP010000031.1 GCA_902781245.1 uncultured Coriobacteriaceae bacterium
GAACAGGTCTACACCTTCCTCATCGCGCTGCGTATAGAATCGTGCAGTCATACGTTTCACGCGTTCAGCTCCGAGTAGGCGGACCGCCGGCAACAGACCATAGCTGCCGAATTCCAGAAAGCTTCCGCCGAAACATGCGTCGTCGCGCTCGCGCACGCCAGGAGGCGTAAGGCGCGTGAATGCGGCTTCCACATCGCGAACTTCGCCGATGGCGCCACTTCGCACAACGTTGACCAGCTCTTCAAAACCTGGACAGTAGGCGGTTTTCACTGCTTCCAGCAATATCAAGCCGCGCTCTCGGGCGAGCTCAAACAGCTCTTCAGCTTGCGCACGCGAGAACGCAAGTGGCTTTTCGCACAATACATGCTTGCCATCGAGCAACGCCGATTTTGCCTGCTCGTAATGACTCTGATGCGGCGACGCCACATACACGGCATCGACCTCATCTAAAAAGCGATCGTAATTGTCAAACGCCTGGGGAAGGCCCGATTCGCGTGCAAACGTTTGCACATGCTCAGCATTTGGGTTGTAAACGCCAACGAGCTGCTTGCCTCCGATGCCTGCAGCCTCGGTTATGAACCTCCGCGCGATGCGACCCGTTCCTGCGATTCCCAGGCGAACTTCGGGACAGCGCTCATTGCGCAACGCCGTGGACGAGATGCCCTGGGTCCTCGGCAGGTAAACAACTTCGCACATGCTCTGCAAGTAGTCGAAATGCCCGATCCAATCCGATCCGAACACCATGACGTCGATACCGCGCGCTTTGACGTCGTCAATCTTTTGGCCGAGATATTCTTCGGGTATGACCTCGTCAGCAAAACCACTGTCGACGACTGCCTGATAACGCACAGCATAGGAGTCCGTCGTGTTCAGCTTGCCGCGGATTTCATCGAAATGGTTCGTGGTCACACCCACGATAAGATAGTCCCCGAGCGCCTTGGCGCGACGCAGCAGGTTCACGTGCCCCTCATGGAACAGGTCGAACACGCCATATGTGGCAACAACCTTCACAAACGCCCTCTCGTTTTCGTCAAAGTCAGCCAACAAAGTGTTCACAAACGTCCCATCTTGCGAACACCTGCTGATTCAGCTAGAAATCTACGGGTATTATACCCATGGGACAAAAAGAATGAACGAGGGGAGAACATGCAAATCTCAGTTGTAGGCATAGGGTATGTTGGACTCGCAACGGCAACGCTATGGGCAGCAGCACATGACGTGACAATTGTCGATGTCATTCAAAGCAAGGTTGATTCAATCAATCGACAAGAATCACCCTTCGAGGATAGCCTCATAACGACACGTCTCTCCGAACTTGTCGCTGAAGAACACCCGCTCAAAGCCTCCCTCAACGTTGCGGGAGCGCTCGAAGGCGCTGAGATGGTATTCGTAGCAGTACCCACCAACTACGACGAGAAGACGAAACGCTTCGACATGCGCATCGCAGGCGATGTGTTCGCTCAAATAGCGCATGAATGTCCCGACGCATACGTTGTCATGCGTTCAACTGTACAGCCGGGTTCAACCGAGGAACTGGCACGGACGCACGGTATCGAACATGTGCTGTATTGCCCTGAATTCCTCCGCGAGGGGCAATCGCTTGCGGATTGCCTACGACCGAGCCGCATCGTGGTGGGAACGAACGAGCAGGCGCTCTCTGACCGTTATTGCGCTTTGGTCAAACGCATATATGAGGCGAACAACGAGCTTGTGCCACCTATCCTATTGTGCTCAATCGCCGAAGCCGAATCAGCGAAATTGTTTGCGAATGCATATTTAGCTACACGCGTAGCGTTCTTCAACGAGCTGGATTCGTTTGCATTGCAGCGTGGACTCAATGCCTCGAAAATCATTCGCGCCGTCTGCCTGGACGAACGCATCGGCACGCATTACAACAATCCATCGTTTGGCTACGGTGGATATTGCCTGCCCAAGGACACGAAAGCGCTTCTCCACGTTTTTGACGAGGACGCTCCCCAAGATTTGATTTCCGCAACGGTTGCCGCTAACGAAACCCGCAAGAAATACCTGGTCGAACAGGTATTGTCGCTGAATCCGAAACGTGTGGGCGTTTACCGCCTGGTGGCGAAATACGGATCGGACAATCTGCGCAACAGCGCTTTGCGCGATATCGTGAGCATGCTCACCAACCGCGGTCAGGACACGATCGTCTATGAGCCCTTCCTCGAGCAAGAAGAGTTCGGCGGCGCGCCTGTCACACATAGCCTGGAGCAGCTTTTCGACGAATGCGACTTGGTAATTGCGAATCGCACATCTCCGGAACTCGACAATTACCGAGGCACGTTGTTCACCCGCGACCTGTATCATCGCGATTGACGATAGGCATCATCGTGCCATGAAGGGGAGCATGTTTAAAAGAGCGACGGCTATCCAAGGCACTGCCCTGTCTCAAATCACCCCTGAATGGCCCTATCATCTCGTAAAGCGCATATTCGGCGTCGCCAAAAAAGCGCGATTTGAATAACGCTGCTCGAGGAACCAAACGCTCCCCTTGCCGAACCTCGCGCAATCAGATGATGCCCATGGGAATGAGTACGACCAGCAGAACGGCAACCAGTCCCCAGATTCCCACCAGGAAACGCGTGCGCCTTTTCGGCTCCCAGTCGGGCACGTAGTTGGCTGCCAGGAAGAACGGAATGTAGGTGGTCACGAAGACGGGAAGCACACCCCACCACTTGTAAACCCAGATGAACGAATGGTTGCTCGTTCCCGCAAGGAAGCTTTCGACCAGGGCGAACAGAAGGGCCATTCCCAGCGCCCCCGCGAGTTTGGCACTTATCCCCTTGCGACCACCTTTGGCGAAGTAGCGTGCTTTCGGGTCGGCTGGCAACATCTTGTATGAAATGATGCCTGCAATCGAGAACATCATCGACAGCTCCCAGCACACGCCGATGAGCAGTATGAACGTCGTCGATTCGTTGCTGACGGACCAAAGAGGATAGCCAGCGAAATGGCCGATGATGGCGTTGACGATTTCGTATAGCCAGTGAACGCCGTACAAAGCGAGCCCGGCGAAAACCACCTTGTACTCCTTCTTGTGAATCTCGCTCCAGTACACGTAGAAGACCACAGCTAGGATAAAGATGAATGTCCAGTTGAAGTTCTCGGTGCTTCGAACCACGATGGCGTCGACAAGGTCCTTGGCTAATTGCGAACCATCACCCCAGAATACGAGCATGTCGCCTCCCTGCATCTGCGTGCCGATCTGTGTGCCAATCCGTGCGCCGATCTGTGCACCTTTTGCTCAGCGATTTAATTTTACGCCCGTACATGACGTATGCCAACCAAGTTGGGCAACGCGTAAAAACCAACCTCACAAGACAAGTTTGGCAATGAGGGCGTTCACCTCATCGGGACGATCGGTGTTCGAGTTGTGGCCCGCACCCTCAATCCATGCGAGCGGCAATCCTGTCTTTTTCGTCCATTCGCGGTTGTAGCGCTTCGTCGAGCCGGCAGCATCCTTATCGCCGCAGATGAGAAGCGCAGGGCAATCGATCTCGTAGGGAAGCTCAAGCTCGACTGCTTCAGCGAGAATGCGGAAGCCGTGGCCTGACAGCACGCAGAACTCCTCGTGGTCGTACACGCTCCAAATCTCGTTCATCAACGCGCGGCCGTATTCCGTAGTCGCACAGCCGTTTACGCCATCGCGGATGAGCGCCTTGTGCGGATAAGCGCGGTATACGGGAGTCATGCGCTTGAGCAGCCAAATCTCTGCTGAAGTGTAGTACTCGCGTTTGAGCGGAGCAGAATCGATGCAAACGAAGCCCGCCGCCTCACCGGGATACTGCTGGATGAACATCTGGCTCACATAGCCGCCCATCGACTGGCCAACGAGAACGAACGGCCCGACACCCTCGAGAGCAAGGATCTCATGAAGCCAGCGCGCCTTATCGGCAAGCGAGAACGACAACTCGAAGGGCCGCGACGCCGCATGTCCGGGCGCGTCCCATACGAGCACGTTGCAGCGCGGCTCGAAGAACTCGATCTGCTTGTCGAACAGGCGATGGTCTGCAGTGAGTCCCGGCAGGAACACGAGGGTTATCGCCCCGGGCTTCAAGTCGTTCACCCAATAGCGAATGGCGCCTTTTTCCGTGGCGTAGCTCTTCTCGTTCATGCGCGGGCCTCCTTTGAGTAAATGCGCTACCGATGCTCGATAATTGTTGGTCGATTCGGTCAACAGAAAGGATACCGTCTTTAACCGATTGCGAGAAGGCGGAACCCGAAAGACGCCGAAGGAAAACCGCCCGCGTAACAGCATGACAACCGCTGCGGTTGTGCGATAATCGCCCGTACACCAAGGCAAATCGACGAGGCGCAAACGTCAAAGCGAATTGACAAGGCATTGCCCAAAATCCAGCTCGTGAAAGGACGCGAACATGGAGCGAAACAACGTATCGTTTTTGAAGCCAAGAGCAATCGGCCTGATCATCAAGGCATCCGGCCTTCTGCCATCAACGGTCGCGTTCGTCGCGCTCTTCCTCGTATGCTCGATCTCGGTGGCGTTGTTCGAACCAAACGTCAACGGATTTGCCAATTCGCTATGGTTCATGTTCCAGGTGGTGACCACCATCGGCCTCGGCGATTTCACCGCGACATCGTTCGTGGGACGGGCGGCGGCAGTTGTCTTGTCGGTGTACTCGGCGTTCTTCCTCGCGCTCATCACAGGCGTGGTCGTGAGCTTTTGCTCCGAGCGCATGCGCGCTCGCCGTGGAGAGAGCATTGCCCATTTTCTCGACCAGCTCGAACACCTTCCCGAGCTGAGCACCGAAGAGCTCACCGAGCTGTCAGAGAAGGTGAAACGCTTTGAGAGAACCGCCAGACACGACAGCGATCCCATCACGTTGCATTAGAAGTCGAATACCTCTCCCACTTTGGCCTGGATGCACAGATCGGCATAGCGATCACGCGGCGTGGGCGCAAGGTTGATGATGACCAGATGGCTGCCGGAGAAGTAGTCGATGAGGCCTGCCGCCGGATAGACCGCAAGCGATGTGCCTGCGATCACAAGCAAGTCGGCGCGCCTGATTGCCTTCACCGACTCTTCGAGCACATGGCCATCGAGCCCTTCCTCATAGAGCACGACA
The DNA here is from genome assembly GCA_902781245.1 of uncultured Coriobacteriaceae bacterium. Taxonomy (GTDB): domain Bacteria; phylum Actinomycetota; class Coriobacteriia; order Coriobacteriales; family Eggerthellaceae; genus UBA9715. Next base: position 5,106 of record CACZIP010000031.1, read on the forward strand.
TCGGGTTTCACGATGCCACCGCACGAAGGGCAGCGCGGCACGCCATCAGCTGAAGCCTCGTGCAACTCCGTGATCGCATCAAGGTCGTAGAAGGCGCCACATGACATGCAGTAATTCCGCAGCACGCTCCCATGGAGCTCCCACACGACCTTGCTTCCTGCCGCTTGATGCAAGCCGTCGATGTTCTGCGTGACGACCGCTGAGAGCGTGCCGGCTTGCTCGAGCTGCGCAAGCTTGCGATGTGCCTTGTTGGGCAACGCATCACGCGCGATCATGCGGTCGAAGTAGAACTCGTAGAACTGTTCGGGATGCCGGTCGAAGTACGTGCGCGAGATCATTTCCTCAGGTGGCACGTCCCCATATTTCTGCGCGTACAGCCCATCGGGGCTGCGGAAGTCGGGAATGCCGCTCTCGGTCGAAACGCCCGCCCCTCCAAAGAACACCATACGTCCTGGTTTGCAATCTTCAATCCACGTGTGCAGCGTTTTGACGTTCTCGTTCATGACGCACCACCTTCATGTTGGCAATCGCGATTCCATCTTGAGTTTATCCGATTCTTCTCGCGGCTCTAAGCACACCGCGAAGGTAAAATCGATACGGAATCTACCTGCTGTCATCAGTGGACATGTTTGATCAACAAGAGTTCGGGAGGATGCGCATATGACAAAGCCGACGCCTTTCCACGTGCGCATCTTGTTTTTCGCAATCGTCGCCCTGTTCGTGCTGCTGCTCCTGGGTGTCATCTCGTTTTTCGCCGACCGCGCGATTCTCGACCAGACGTATGCGCGCGTTCCCGCGACGAATCCGAATCTCCTTGCAACCTACGACGATTATGCAGACAGCTACGAACGCGAAGCCGTCGAGTTCGAGCTCGATGGCAAGACGTTGCGCGGTTACATATACGGGCCGAACAACACACGAGGCCTTATCATCTTCCGCCACGGCATCATGAGCCAGCATCAGGACTACCTGCCCCTGATCATCGCGATGGTCGACAAAGGTTGGAAGGTGTTTGCTTATGATGCCATCGGCTGCGGCGAGAGCGATGGCGACAATGTCATCGGCCTGTCGCAAAGCCCCATCGACGTGGCGGCAGCCGTGGATTTCGCCCGCAAGAGCGGTATGGCCGATGGTATGCAAATCGCGCTGTGGGGTCATAGCTGGGGAGGATACGGCGTTGCCGCGGCCTTGGGCGAATGCGCGGATGATGTTTCGACTTGCGTCACGATGTCGGGGTTCGACACGCCAATGAAAGAGCTCGAGGTCGGCGCGCGAAGCACCCTGGGGCCGTTCGCGTTCACGCAGGCTCCTACCCTTTGGCTCAACACCTTCCTGGTTTTCGGCTCTGACGGAAACCGTTCTGCGAGCCAAGCGATTATCAATTCGGGCGTGCCGACGCTTGTCATGCACGGCACCAACGACCCTGTCATCCCTTACGATGACGCAAGCATCCTGAGCAACACGATGGTCGATGGCGGCTTTCCCGCCAACGTCTCGGCCATGACGTTCGCCGAACCTGGCCGAAGCGAGCACAATTCGTATTTCTATTCGGCTGAAAGCCAGCACTACCTGAACGAATGCTTCGACAAGCTGCAGAGTCTTCTCGATGAGAACGACGACCCGAACGTTCCCGAGGTGGTCGCGTTTATGAACGGCGTTGACAAGCGCAAAGCCAACACTGCCGACCCTGTGTTGATTGATGAGATTGATTCGTTCCTTGGAGCTGCAATCTCCTGAGAACCCGCCCGAATCGCGCGGTTCTAAACGAGCTTGGACGCATCGACGGCTGCGAGATGACCGTCTGCATCTTCGAACAGGCAGAAACGCCCGTCGCGACTTTCATAAAGCAAGGTGATGCGCGCCAGAGGCACGGACGTTTCTTCCGTCGTCTTTTCTTCGCAAGTGAAGGTGCGCTCATCGGTCGTCATAACGCACCTCCCAGAACACAAGGCCCTGCGCGGGGGCTGTTTCACCAGCAGCCGTCCGATCGCAGGCGGCTAGCGCCTCGGCAACCCAGCTTTCGGGCTTGCGGCCCCGTCCCACTTCGACGAGCGTGCCGACGATCGTGCGCACCATGGAATGTAGGAACGAGCTGCCAACGACCTTGACGACAACAAGACGCTCGCCAAAGCGTTCCTCTTCGCTGAACGATACTTCCATCACGTTGCGGCACGTCGGCTTGTCGATGGCAGATGACGCACGGCAGAAGCTCTTGAAATCCTGCTCGCCGATGAGGCAGCGCGACGCCCGCTCCATCGCCGCAACGTCGAGCGGGCCCACATGCCATGCGAAATCGCGCATGAAAACGGGCGGCGTCTCGTCGATTGCCAAAGCGTAGCGATATTCGCGCGCTTGGGCGTCGAAGCGCGCCGAGAAGCCATCGACAGCCTGCCAAATCGAGCGCACGGAGATATCGTCGTGCGTGATGGCGTTGAGTGAACGGCGGAGACTGGCGAACCTGGCGCGCTGCGCATCGCGTTCGTCCATTTCCGCAAGCTCGTCTTCGTAAACCTCGAAGCTCACGACCTGCCCACGCGCATGGACGCCAGCATCAGTGCGGCCGGCGCACGTCGTCTCGACAGGTCGGCGTAACAACATTTCGAGCGCGCGCTCGAGCTCGCCCTGAACAGTCAGCTGCTCGGGCTGCCGCGCGAACCCAGAGAAGGCCTCGCCCCGATAGGCGACCTTCATCGCAAGAGTATGTTGCGCTTCGATTTGCATGGCGAGAATGATACCAAATACCGCAGACTATCGTTGTTAGTGGCACACTGCTCCCTGGGAACTCTGTGCCAAAAAATGGCACAGAGTTCCCAGGGAGCAGTGTGCCACTAAACCCAAACGGGAGCGCCGAAAAGGTCCTGCAGCTCGCTGCGAAGAATCGCGTTGCGCGAATCGACCGTGACGGGCAGCTCGGCGCGGAACTTGCGACCATCTGCCTGCGATACGAACAGCACCACGTAGTCACGCCCAGGATATGCGGCGAGGATGTTGTTCAAGCGCTGGACCCGTGCCTGGTTGAAGTCGCTCGAAGGAACGTGCAGCTCGAACTGTACGGGACGCGCCGCCTCTTCCGAGAGCTCGAGCGTCTCGGCCTCGTAGACGATGATCTGGTTGCCGCGGTCGCTGTGCTCGAACTTACCCTTGATCTTCACGATGGCATCTTCGACGATCGAGTCGGCCACCTCGTCGAACTTGAACGTGATGCACTCAATCGAACCGGTGGTGTCCTCCAACGTGAACGTGGCCATGCGCGTGCCGCGCTTCGTCAGCTTGTTGACGACGTTTGAGACCATGCCGACGAACACGGCGGATTTTATCTCGGTCGTGTTGTCCATCAAGTCGCCGATCTGGTACTTCGTCATGCGCGCGATGGCGTCCTCGTACGGCGTGAGTGGATGCTCCGAGACGTAGATCTTCATGATCTCCTTCTCGAAGGCGAGCTTCTGGCGCTTGGGCCACTCGACGCCGTCGGGCGTCGGCACGTCATCCGCGAAACCGCTGCTCTCGTCGTCAGCAAACATGTCGAACATGCTGACCTGGCCTGCATCGCGGTCGCGCTGGCGGCGCGATGCGCCTTCGAGCAGCGGTGTCTCCTCGATGAAGTACATGAGTTGGCGACGCGTGTAGCCCGTCGAATCGAACGCACCGCTCTTGATGAGCGCTTCGAGTGCCTTGCGGTTGTAGCACTTGGCATCGACGCGGTTCACGAAATCGTGCAGCGAGGTGAACGCGCCACCGCGCTCGCGCTCGGCGATGATCTCGTCGGCAACGGCCTTGCCGATGCCGCGCACGCCGACCAAGCCGAAACGCACACCCTCATCCACCGGCGTGAACTCGGCGTTGGACGAGTTGATGTCGGGCGGCAGGACGGGAATGCCCGTATGGTTGCAGCTCGCGATGTAGCGGATGAGGCGGTCAGTGTTGCCCATGTACGACGACAGTACGGCGGCCATGAACTCGTAGGGATAATGCGCCTTCAGGTAGGCTGTGCGCATGACCAGGATCGCGTACGCCGCCGAGTGCGACTTGTTGAACGCGTACTTAGCGAACTTCTCGGCGTCGTCCCAAATCTTCTTCGCGATGTCAAGCGAGTAGCAATTGTCGACGGCGCCTTGGTTCCAGTCTTCCTGAAGCTGGCGCATGACGTCGAGCTTCTTCTTGCCCATGGCCTTGCGCAGCTTGTCGGCCTTGCCTGCCGAGAAGCCGCTCATGCGCATGGACACCTGCATGATCTGCTCCTGGTAGACCATGGTGCCGTACGTCTCTTCGAGGATCGGGCGCAGGCGGTCGTCGTAGTAGTGGACCGGCTTTTTGCCCGACGCGACGTCGACGTAGTCGTCGACCATGCCCGACTCGAGCGGGCCCGGGCGGTTCAGCGCGATGGACGCCACGACGTGCGCGAAGCTCGTCGGGGGCATGCGGCTGAACAGGCTGACGTACAGCGCACCTTCGACCTGGAACAGGCCGTCCATGTTCAGCATCGGGCCGCCTTCGTAGCTGGGCATCCTGCCTTGCATGAGCCTGAAGGCGTCTGGGTCGTTGATGGGGATGTCTTCGGGCGCGAGGTCGATGCCGTGGCGCTCCTTGACATTGCGGCAGGCCATCGACAGCACGTCGAGCGTGCGCAAGCCCAGGAAGTCCATCTTGAGCAAGCCCAACTCGGGAGTGTAATGACCGTCGTACTGCGTGATGATGCCGCCGCCCTTGGTGTCACGCTTCATGGGCACGTGATCGCTCATCGGGTCGCGGCAGATGATCGTGGCGCATGCATGCACGCCCTCGCCGCGCAGGTGACCTTCGATGCTGCGCGCCGAGTCGATGATGCGGTGGACATCTTCCTCGGTATCGTATGCAGTCTTGAGGTCGGGGTTCTGCTCGAGCGCCTTGTCGATCGTGATGCCGAGCTCGTCGCCGATCAGCTTCGTGATGCGGTCGCCCACGCCGTACGGGTAATCGAGCACGCGCGCCGTGTCGCGCACAGCGTTCTTCGCTTGCAACGTGCCGAACGTGATGACCTGAGAAACGTGGTCTTCGCCGTAGACGTCCTTGATGTGGTTGATGACTTCTTCGCGGCGACCCTGCTCGAAGTCGACGTCGATATCGGGCATCTCCACACGTTCGGGGTTGAGGAACCTCTCGAACAGCAGGCCGTTCTCGAGCGGGTCGAGATCGGTGATGCCCATGGCATAGGCGACGATGGCGCCCGCAGCAGACCCGCGGCCGGGACCGACGCCGATGCCTTGGCTGCGCGCCCATTCGATGTATTCCTGCACGATGAGGAAGTACGCAGGGAAGCCAGCGTTCAGGATGACCTCGGCCTCGACGTCGTAGCGGTCGGTCACATCGGGACGCAGCTGGCGCAGCTCCTCGAACGTCGTGACCTTCCCTTCGCCGTAGCGCCTGACAAGGCCGACTTCGCACTGATGGCGGAACCACGATTCCTCGGTCTCGCCTTCGGGCAGGGGGAACTTCGGCAGAATCGGGTCGCGCTCGAGTTCGACGTTGCATTTTTCGGCAAGCTCGACCGTGTTGTCGCATGCTTCCTGGAAGTCCTTGAGCGCCTCGCGCATCTCCTCTTCCGACTTCATGTAGAACTGGTCGTTCGCGAAGCGCATGCGCTTCGCGTCGTTGACCTTGCTGCCCGTGCCGATGCACAGGATGATGTCGTGGGCCGAAGCATCCTCGCGGTTGAGGTAGTGGAAGTCGTTCGTTGCGATAGTCTTGAACCCGCAGGCGCTCGCAACGCGCGTCAGCTCGACGTTCAGTTCGTATTGGGTCAGACCGCCGTCGGTCTTGATGCCCTGATCCTGCAGCTCGATGTAGAAGTCGCCCTCGTCGAAGCAATCAGCCAATTTGCATGCCCACTTGCACGCCTCGTCAAACTGACGGTCGTCGAGCAGCTTGGGCACGATGCCGGCAAGGCAGGCGGAGCTGCCGATGATGCCATGGCCGTACTTCTTCAGCTGCGCATACGTGGTACGCGGCTTGTAGTAGAAGTTGTCGACATGCGACTCGCTGACAAGCCGCAGCAGGTTGTGGTAGCCCTCGGTCGTCTTCGCAAGCAGAAGCAGATGGTAGAGCTTCGGCTTGCCGTCGCGCGCCAGCGAATCATCGGTCGTGAAGTAGACTTCGCAACCATAGATGGGCTTGACCTTCTTGCCCGTCTCCTTCTCGATGGCATCGCACGCATCGCACAGTTCGACCACGCCGCTCATGACACCATGGTCGGTGATGGCAACGGCCGGCATGTCGAATTCCGCAGCACGACGCACCATATCCTTGACGTGGGTCATGCCGTCGAGCAGGGAATATTCGGTATGGTTGTGCAAATGAACAAAAGCCATGGTCAGAGCCTCAATTTCGCAAACGCAGACGTGACGATTTCTCGCCATCAATCATAGCAGCAATGGAGGCGAACAAACGATGGGTTTTCAGTAGATGCTGTGTGTCGGAAAGAGTGCCTTTGCAACACAGACCCGGTCTCTGTTGCAATCGTGCTACTTGGTTCGGGAGAGCCAACTCTCGTTCGAAATGGTGGTGATGTCGTTGTGCCCTGGCAGGACGACGGTGTCGCCCGGCAAATCGGCCAAACGTGCAAGCGAAGCGATCATGTCCGCGGGATTTCCGCCCTCGAAATCGGTGCGACCGTGCGCACCGTGGAACAGCGTATCGCCCGAAATGAGGACCGGCGCCCCATCGGGGTCGCTGCCAAACTGAGGGTCGAGGAACAAGCAGATGCTGCCGCGCGTATGGCCAGGTGTCTCGAGCACCTTCCACTTCATGTTGCCGATGACAAGCTCTTCCCCATCGACTACCGTCTTGTCCACCGGACAGGGCGTGAACTGGCGGTGGCTCGGATCGAGGTCTTTCTCGCCCGTGATGTACGGCGCATCGACGGCGCTCGCGATCGTCTGCGCCCCCGTGAGCCTTCTCAGATCGCAGGCGCCGCCCACATGGTCCCAATGCGCGTGAGTCAGCACGATGGCATCGAGCTTGCGGCCGTCGAGCGCATCCAAGATGAAGCTTGCATACTCCGTCGGATCGACGACGAGCGTCGCTTCGCCGTCGCTCACGATGTAGACGTTGTTCTCGATCGGCCCCATGACCATGACCT
>CACZIP010000032.1 GCA_902781245.1 uncultured Coriobacteriaceae bacterium
ATTGTCGAGCTCCTTGGACCGTGTAAGCGACGGGTTCGTCGGTCCAGGCGGTGATCAGTCTGGTAATCACGACCCACGAAGACCTGAAGGCTCCATGGGAGACCTGCCCAACGAAGATGGCATGTTCGGTGGGCCACAAATCGGCGGAAACAGAGATGGTAGGGGCTCAATCGTTCCGGTGGCAGTCTACATGGTCTCGTCCGATGAAACCTACACCATTGTGAGCGCGTTCACGACCGCCCAAATCGATTCCGACGTGCTATCAGAAGCATCAACTCGCATAAGCTCGCTTGACAACGGTTTCGGTACGTTCAACGACCTTGGGCTACACTACGAGAAGCGTACGACAGTCAATGCGACGTATGTCGCATTCGCTGATACGTCATCGACAAGCTCCTGGGAGTCCCTGGCCGTATCGCTTCTTATAGCAGCAATTGCGATTCTTGCTGTCTTCTTTGTCATTTCGTTCTTCTTGTCGAATTGGGCATTGCGCCCTGTCAAAGAGGCCTGGGAATCGCAGAAGCAGTTCGTAGCCGATGCCTCGCATGAATTGAAGACTCCGCTCACAGTGATTCTTGCCAACAATTCGATACTGCTAAAGCACTCGCAAGATTCGATTGCAAGCCAAAGCCAATGGATTGAAAGCACGCAAGTTGAAGCTCAGAACATGCAAGGGCTTGTAAACGAAATGCTCGAGCTTGCACAGGTTGAGTCTCGTGCAGCTATCGAACATTCGATGCTTGATTTCAGCGATTTGGTAGACGGAATTGCCTTGCAATTCGAGTCGGTGGCTTTTGAGCGTGGATGCGAATACCGCGAGAACGTCAAAGAAGGTCTTTTAGTAGATGGCGACGAGTCAAGACTTCGCAAAGCCGTATCCACCTTGATAGAAAACGCCCTGAAATACGTAGACGAAAGAGGTGTAGTAACCATTACGCTCAGAGCAAACGATATGAAATCGATACTGGAGATATCTAATACAGGAACAGCGATTTCCAAAGAAGATATCCCGCATATATTTGACCGCTTCTACCGTACTGACAAGGCGCGTACCTCTGGTACAGGCGGGTACGGGTTGGGCCTTGCCATTGCACGTGAAATTGCCCGCGAGCATAATGGCGATATCACTTGCGAAAGCAACGAAAAGGCTGGCACCGTTTTCACGATGACCCTACCGCTTGTAATCGTCAAATAATTGAAACAGCATGCATATACAACGATGCCCGACTTTAATGTCGGGCATCGCATGTTTGATGATAAAAGCTATTGCGAGCTATTTCTTAGCCATTTTGCCGAAGTCGGCAACATTTGCAAAGACAGAAACGAACTTGTTCAGCAACTTGATGTTGTTGGCGCGTACGTTCGCATCCTCGTCCATGACCATGACGTTGTCGAAGAATTCGTCAATTGGGCCGCGTAGCGCAGCAAGATCGCCCAACGCTGCAGGATAGTCATCGACTGCCAGAGATTTCTCTACCGTGCTTTCAGCCTGCGTAACAGCTGCTGCAAGTGCATGCGAATGCTCGGTGAGTAAAGCCTCGTCGACATCTGCGCCAAGCTCCGCATCGCGGAGATTGTTTGCACGTGCGTAGGCGATAGCCAAATCCTCGAATGTTTCCTTGTCGTTTGAGCGAGCGCTTTCGAGAGCATTTGAACGCGCGATGAGAACCATTGGCTCTTCAACGCCCGTTGCAAGAACTGCGTCGATGGTATCAGCAGCACATCCGCGGTCGCGCAACATAACCTTGGTGCGGGTGACGAAGAAGTCGACGATGGCCTTACGCGCTTCGGCGCGATCGAATTCGAGGCCATTCTTTTCGAAGATGTCGAGCGATTCATCAATTGCGCTGATAAGCGACACATTGAGCCCGTCTTCGAGCATTGCAAGGATGCCGATTGCCGAGCGACGCAATGCAAAGGGGTCAGATGAACCGGTCGGGCCCTGACCAACGGCAAAGAGACCGCAAATGGTGTCAAGCTTGTCAGCGGTTGCAACGACCTTGCCAACCAACGATGCAGGCGTCTCATCGCCAGCGAAGCGAGGACGATAATGGTCCGCGATTGCTTCAGCAACCTGGTCTGTCTCTCCAGCAGCCTTGGCGTAGTAGCGGCCCATGATGCCCTGAACACTCGTGAATTCCACAACGGCACCGGTAACCAAGTCCGCTTTGCAAAGCAGAGCTGCACGCTTCGCGTCCTCGGCATCCTGGCCCTCCAGGCCGGCATCAGCCGAAAGCTTGCCCGCAAGCTCGACGAGGCGGTCCGCTTTCGCGCGCGTCGTACCAAGCGATTCCTGGAAGACCACTTCACCGAGTTTCTCAACATAAGCCTCAAGCGGCTGCTTGAGGTCTTCGTCGTAGAAGAACTTGGCGTCGTACAAACGAGCTGCAACGACACGCTGGTTGCCATCAACGATGTTGTCGTGATATTTCGGGTTGCCGTTTGAGGTGATCAGGAACTTGTTGGAAAGAGAGCCATCGGCGTTGAAAAGCGGGAAATAACGCTGATGTACGAGCATGGCGTCAACGGTGATCTCTTTTGGAACCGCGAGGAAAAGCTCGTCGAATTCACCGACCATGACAGTCGGGTACTCGGTAAGGTTAACGACCTCTTCCATCGTCTTAGCCGGCAGCTCCGAAACGAGACCGGTTTCTGCTTCGATTGCCTTTACCTGTTCGCGAATAGACGCTTCGCGTTCGGCTTCACTCGGAACGACGAAATTCGCACGCAGGACATCGATGAGAGCGTCTGCGCTGGAGACGTCATGAGGTCCGGGAGACAGGAAACGGTGCCCAAAGGTCTTAGAATCTGCTGTGAGACCCGCAAACTCAACAGGTACGACTGTCTCACCCAACATAGCCAAAAGCCAGCGTACAGGGCGGCTGAACTGTTCGCGCCTGCTACCCCAACGCTGCGACTTCGGCCATTCGATACCCGTGATAATCGAGCCGAGCAAATCAGGAAGAAGGCTCGCGACATCGATCGAAGGGGTCTCTTTGATTGCGTAAACGTACTCTACGCCGTTCTCGTCGCGACGCTCGAGCGTTGATGGGTCAACACCCTTGCCCTTTGCGAAGCCGATAGCAGCTTTCGTCGGCTGCCCGTTTTCGTCGAACGCGATCTTCGCAGACGGACCGCGGAACTCCTCGACGGAAGCCTCGGTGCGCTCGGGAACGTCGGCAACAATAACGATCAGACGACGAGGGGTTGTGTACACGTCGATGGCGCCATGCGGGATCTTCGCACCGTCCAGGGCTTTTGCAGCGATGCCTCCAAGTTTCGTTGTCGCGTCATGAAGATCGAATGCAGGCAACTCTTCGGTGCCGATTTCAAATGCAAGCGTCTTATTCGCCATCTTCGGCCTCCTTCCCATCCTGCGTGGTACTGCCGACTACATGCTCGATGTAGCTGGCACAGCATGCTTTCGCGATGGTGCGAACACGCAAGATGTAGCCCATGCGCTCAGTTGCCGAGATGACGCCACGTGCGTCGAGGAGGTTGAATGCATGCGAGCACTTCAGCACGTAATCGTACGCAGGAAGCGGTAAGCCGGCTTCGAGCGTGCGGTTGCACTCGGCTTCGTAGCGGTCGAATTCGCCGAAGAGGAAATCGGTGTCTGCAACTTCGAAGTTGTACGCAGAGAACTCTCGCTCGTTCTCGAGGAACACGTCGCCATACGTGAAGACGGTACCGTCTTCGCCACGGCTCCAGATGATGTCGTAGACCGAGTCGACGCCCTGGATGTACATCGTCAAGCGCTCGAGACCGTACGTGATTTCAGCAGGAACTGGATAGCACTCGAATCCACCGACCTGCTGGAAGTACGTGAACTGGGTGACTTCCATGCCGTCGATCCAAACTTCCCAACCGAGGCCCCAGGCGCCGAGCGTTGGCGACTCCCAGTCGTCCTCGACGAAGCGGACGTCATGCTCGTCGATATCGATGCCGATGGCACGAAGCGAATCGAGATAAAGCTGTTGAACGTTGTCAGGAGAAGGTTTCAGGATGACCTGATATTGATAGTAATGCTGAAGCCTGTTGGGGTTCTCGCCGTAACGGCCGTCGGTAGGACGGCGGGAAGGTTGCACGTAAGCAGTCCTCCAAACGCCAGGACCCAAAGAACGAAGCGTCGTGGCTGTGTGGAATGTGCCAGCACCCACTTCGTTGTCATAGGGTTGCAGAACCACGCAACCCTGGTTTGCCCAATATCGTTCCAGGTTCATGATCACATCCTGGAACGTTGGTGTGTTCGTTTCCATAACTCTCCTTCCAAAATGGGACATCGTCCCACACACTCAACTCGATTGTTTAGAGGAAACCGACATCGCTAATCGGCCAATAAATAAATGCAGCACGTCCTGTGACGCTAGAAAGATTCACCGAGCCGAAATAGCGCGAGTCTTGAGAACTCGTGCGATTGTCGCCCATGACCCAGATTTCGCCTTCTGGAACCGTGTATGGGAACGAGACATCGACGCCATTTGCTGTGCGGTAGAGCGGATACGACGGCCTGTAACCAGTGTACGGTTCGTCAAGCTCGAAGCCATCGACGTAAACCTTTCCGTCAACCAGGTCGACAACTTGCCCTTCCGTAGCTATAACACGCTTTATGAGGATACGGCCTGCAACTTCTGGGTCTTGAAAGGTAACGACATCGCCACATTCAGGGGAATGCATGTAGTAAGTGATCTTTTCAGAGAAGACCATGTCCCCCGTCTTAATGGTGTCTTCCATGGATCCGGATGGGATCTCGTAGGGAACGAAGACGAACAGGCGAAGCAGAACAGTTATCACGACGACCATTGTCGCCATAATAACGATGCTCAGGAATGCACGAGGAACTCCCCCGGATGCACTATGTTCAGCGTGTTGCCCGCGTTCCATTTTCCTTCTTGTATCTCCCTGCATCTCTGCTTAATTCAGCCGATAACTCGTAACATTTAATGATAAATCAGTTCATTAGCTTCGACGTTCGGACAGTGAACTTTTCAGGAAATTTAAATCGTCCTTTTCAAGCTCAATTTCGTCGAGAAGGTCAGGACGAAGCTCAGCGGTTCTCAAAAGGCTCATCTCATGGCGCCATTTTGCTATCGCTCCATGATCCCCTGAAAGGAGCACCTCTGGGACGTTTCTGCCAAAATAATCAGCGGGACGCGTGTATTGCGGATATTCGAGAAGACCGTCAGCAAAGCTTTCGTCGAGAGCGCCACCATCCGCACCGAGCACCCCATCGATTTTTCTTACAACTGCATCAATGATGATCATCGATGCGAGCTCACCGCTCGTAATAACATAGTCGCCGAGGGAGATTTGGTAATCAGCGAGCTCATACACGCGCTCGTCAATTCCTTCGTAATGACCGCACACGAAGAGCAGGCGCTCCTCAGCTGCCAGCTCGTTTGCCAGAGCATCGTCAAATCGTCTCCCGCAAGGCGTCAGAAAGATGGTTTTAGGCTTGGCCGCATCAGCATGTCGTGGAGCAGGTCCTGTGCGAGGTTGCTCATTGCCTGATGCGCTGTCGGGTTCTATGCCGAGATCGATGTTCGTTATATCCTGGTACGCTTCGAAGATAGGACCACATTTCATTACAAGACCAACTCCGCCCCCATAGGGGTCGTCATCGGTTGTCCTATGGCGATCGTGTGTCCAGTCACGGAGGTCGTATGCCGTGAAATCGAGAAGCCCCTTCTCTTGGGCGATCCGCATCATTGATGCGCCCATGACAGACTCGAACATTCCAGGAAATGTTGATAGCGTTTCGATAATCAAGGTTTCCTCCTGGAATGCAACTTAACAAAAAGATCGAACAAGTTCGATGGTATTGCAAAATTGTAGTTTCTACAGCTACAGATGTGCGCTAAAGCTCGAGGAGCCCTTTGGGCAGGTTTACGTGAATACGTTCACCGTCAACATCTATGTTGGTGACGATTTCATCAACGAGTGGTATGAGAACACGAGAGCCGTTTCTGTCGACTTCGAGAAGTGTTTGAGCCGTGTTCTCAACAACGCCGACAAGTGTGCCAATCTCGCCGAGTGAGGCGTCCACAATCGGCCAACCCTCCCAAAGCGCTGGGGCTTCCTCGAAGCTTTCGGCATCTATGAGATCGCGCTTTATGAGGCAGTGCATCCCAACGAGTTCGCTCGCAACTCCGACATCATCAACTTCATCGAACGTGATCTCAGCTCGGTCGTCATCTAAGAGAACGACGTGCGATACCGTTACCGTACGAGGAACATCGAGCTTTGGCGGTACGAGGGAAACTGTATCTCCCTCTTCAAGCAGAAACGGAAGGCCCGCCGCAGCGCGTGCGACGAACCTTCCGTCCAGGTTTCTCGATTTCGCCAGAATGGCGACGTCAACCCATGTACGCATCTAGTCCAGAATCTCGACTTCAACATGCATGCCGTTGCGCGATGCAGCAGCGCGTGCCAATGTGCGTATTGACTTGATAACTCGACCTTGGCGGCCGATAACCTTGCCAGCATCCTCTTCGTTCACTTCGATCTCGATGATGTTCGAACCATTGTCATCGATGCTCGATGTGATAACGAGCTCATCTTCGTGGTCGATGAGCGGGCGAACGATGCTTTCGACGAGGCCGGCCAGGTCTTGACTCTGCTCGGCCATGCCCGTTATTCGCTCTCTTGCGCGTTCTTGATCAGACGTGCGACCGTGTCAGTGGGCTGAGCGCCAACACCGAGCCAGTACTCGAGACGGTCCTGTTTGAAGGAAACGAACGAGGGGGTTACGCACGGGTTGTAACGGCCGACTTCTTCGATGAAACGGCCATCGCGACGAGCGCGGGAATCGGCAACGACGATGCGATAGTAGGGACGCTTCTTCGCGCCGTGACGAGCGAGACGAATCTTGACTGCCATGAACATTTACTCCTTTTGCTTCTTATATCCAGGCTATGAAAACAGCAATCACATATGATAATTCGGCATTATCGAGAAAACAAGAATTACTTTCGCACTCGACAAGAGCGCCATATTGTTTGCCCTCAAAATTGCACAAAACTAAGCGAAAGCATCCTCGGCAATCGAACAATTATCGGGCAAAGAGATGTCGTCTATTTGCAAGCCAGTCGATGCAAACGCACGCGACTCAATGTGCGAAAGATTCTCGCCTACCAGTACAGCATCAAGACTAGAGCAACCTTCGAACGATCCTTCTTCGAGATAATCGAGCTTAGGTGGAAGAGCAATTGTCTTGAGCGCCTTGCAATCCTTGAACGCACGCTGGCCGAGCCATGTGAGCGAATCTGGAAGGGTCAGCATTTCAAGCGCAATGCAGTTCCTGAACGCTTCGTTCTCTATTACTTCGAGCGACGCCGGCAAATCATCCAATTCAAGTTTCTGGCAGTTGTAGAACGCACTCTCCCCTATCCGTTCGAGTGTTGCAGGCAGGTCGAGATGCACGAGCGATCCGTTGTGCTGGAAGCATGCATCGCCGATCGCCGTAAGCGTCGATGGAAGCGTAATGTTTGAGAGCATTCTGCAGCGAGCAAAGGTCTTGGTACCGAGCGATGTCACGCCCTCTGGTATCTCCATCGTTGTGAGTCGCCAACAGCCTTTGAATGCTCCAGGCCCTATGACCTGCACACTCTTAGGTATGTTGATGCGTTCGAGATTCACACACGAGGCAAACGCATCTTCGCAGATCTCGATAATGCCATCAGGAAGAACGACCTCTTGCAGATATCGATTGTTCGAAAAGGCACGACGGCCAATCTTCGTTATGCCATCAGGCACCGTCACCGATTTCTCGGTTCCATCGTATTTTTCGAGAGCGATGACAAAGGGTCCGTTGTTATCTAGCGCACTCAAGGGCTATTCCATCATGCTCTGGATTTTCTTGATGTCAGCCATGCTCATTCCACCGATGCCCGGCATCCTTGTGCGACGGCCCTTCTTGCCCTTCTTGCCCTTCTTGCCTTTTCCACGCGGCTGATTAGCCGTATCGCCATAAGCAGCCATCATCTTCTTAACCTGCTTACGCGCTTCGGCGTACTGCTTCATGACTTGGTTCACTTCGGTAACTGTGACACCAGCACCATCAGCAATGCGCTTACGACGACTACCGTTGATGATGTCCGGCTTTTCGCGCTCGCGTTTGGTCATGGAGTTGATGATCGTCTCCATGCGATCGAGGGCACGCTCGTCAACCTGGCCTTGCGCCATCATGCGGTCGCCGCCGGGAAGTGCGGATACGAGTTTTCCAACGCCGCCCATCTTGCGGATTTGACGGTTCATATCGAGGAAGTCGTTCAGGTTGAGGTCCATGCGACGCAAGCGTTCGGTCGCCTCTGCCTCTTCTTCTTCCTGCTGGACTTTGACAGCACTCTCGATAAGGCTGACAACGTCGCCCATGCCGAGGATTCTGCGCGCCATGCGGTCGGGGTGGAACACTTCAAGTGAATCCGGCTTTTCGCCTGACGAGATGAACTTGATCGGTTTGCCCGTAGCTTGCCTAATGGACAAAGCACCGCCGCCGCGTGCGTCACCGTCCATCTTTGACATGATGACACCATCGAAATCGACACGCTCGGAGAAGGCCTCGACGACATTCACGACGTCTTGACCAGTCATGGCGTCAACGACCATGAGAACTTGGTCAGGCTCAACCGCAGCTTTGATGCTTTCGGCCTCTTGCATCATGTCTTCATCGACGTGCAGGCGACCTGCCGTGTCGATGATGCAGACATCTTTCAAGTTGTTGATGGCATCGTCAATACCCTCTTGGGCGATTTGGACTGGATTCTTGCTATCAGAGCGATATACGCGTACGCCGATTTCGCCACCCAACGTTTCGAGCTGGTCAGCTGCTGCCGGGCGGTAAACGTCGCAGGCGACAAGCAAGGGATTATGCCCATCGCGCTTCAACAGATATGCGAGCTTTGCAGCCGCAGTAGTCTTACCGGAACCTTGAAGGCCGACGAGCATGATGACATTCGGTTGCTTGTTCGGGGCAAGATCGAGCTTGGAATCGGTTTCGCCGAGCAAAACCGTGAGCTCTTCGAGAACGACCTTGATGACGTTTTGCGCAGGCGTAAGGGATTCAAGCACGTCAGCCTGCATGCAGCGCTCGGTGCAATGAGTTATAAAAGGCTTGACAACCTTGAAGCTCACGTCAGCCTCGAGAAGCGCCATGCGGACACGACGCATCGCAGCACTGATATCGCCTTCGGTCAAGCGGCCTTTGCCGCGGAGGTCGTCGAATACTTCCTGTAATTGATCTTGTAAGTTGTCGAACATCTTCGAACTCCTTTGAAACAAGGCCTTCTATTCTCGGCCGAAATCTCCGACGAGGCCAGCAGCGTACTCATGTGCATCGAAGTCTTTGAGGTCTTCAAGCCCTTCACCGACGCCAAGTTTGACAATGGGAAGGTTCAGATAGTGCGCAACGGCGACGGCAATGCCACCCTTGGCTGTTCCATCGAGCTTTGTGATGATGACGCCGTCGAGGTCTAGTGCCGAATTGAACTCCCTCGCTTGCTGAAGACCATTCTGGCCTGTTGTCGCATCGATGACCAGCACGAGTTTTACTGGAAGGTTGGCGCGCTTGCGTACAACCGAGACTACCTTCTCGAGCTCGCGCATGAGGTCACTTGAGGTGTGGAGACGGCCAGCCGTGTCGATGAGCACGAGATCAGCGCCTATCTGCTCTCCGCGCTCGATAGTCTCGTAGCACACGCTTGCAGGGTCGCTTCCCCGTTCACGAGATACTATCTCAACGTCAGCGCGTTTCGCCCATACTTCGAGCTGCTCGATTGCGGCAGCCCTGAACGTATCACCGCTGCCGAGGATGACGGTGCGCCCTGCATCCTTAGCTTGCTTTGCAATCTTGCCGCAGGTCGTCGTCTTTCCAGAGCCGTTCACACCGACGAACAAAACAATGGCATCAGAACCGAGAATCTCATCGCCGCCTTCGACGAATTCGTTGGCAATCGTCTCGTTGAGAGCATCAAGCACATCGTAGGCATCTCGATAGCCTTTGCGTACCGACTCGTTGCGGAGCTTATCAACAATCGATACAGCCGAGTAACCGCCCATATCTGAAAGGATCAAAGTCTCTTCGAGACCTTCCCAGAATTCCTCATCGACCTTGGGCCCACGGTTCAAGAGCAAATTGATGTCTTCGCGAAACGATTCGCGCGACTTCGTCAACCCTTCTGTGAATCTGCTGAACAGTCCCATGTTCTCTCCTTATTCAGCCTGTTCAAGTGCCCGTTCGAGCTTCTGGCTTACAACCTTTGTCACACCATCAGCCTGCATGGACACACCGAACAGCACGTCGGCCATTTCCATCGTCCTGCGCTGGTGCGTGATCATGATCAACTGCGTTTGTTGTCTGAGCGTATCAATATACGACATGAGCCTGCGCAGGTTCGTGTCGTCGAGAGCTGCTTCAACCTCATCGAGTATATAGAATGGCGTCGAACGTGTCTTGTAGACAGCGAACAAGAGCGCGAGTGCCGTGAGCGATTTCTCGCCACCGCTCATGAGCATCATCTTCGTAAGCCTCTTGCCACGCGGTTGCGCTGTGACTTCCACGCCGCTGTTCTCGACGTCTTCGGGATTCTCGAGAGAAAGACTCGCCGAGCCGCCGGGGAACAGGATTGAGAAGATTTCACCGAAGTTGTCATTAACCTGAGCGAATGTTCGAACGAAGTCGTCTTTCATTCGCTCGTCGATAGCGTTCATGATCTTGCGGAGCGATTTGCGCGCCGACTCCATATCCGAAAGCTGTGAGGAAAGGTAGTCGTAGCGTTTTTTCACTGCCAAGTATTCCTCTTCGGCATCTGGGCTGATTGATCCCATGTTCTTCATGCGACGCTCAAGCTTGAACGCTTCATCTTCGGCAGCACGTCTGTCTTCGATCTCCGGCAATTCTGAAGCCTTGTCGAGCGGAACTCCACAATCGATGACAACCGCTTTCACAGCTGTGTCGACTTGGACTTCAAGACGGCTTTTGTCTACCCTTACCTGCGCCATGCGCTCCGAGACGGCATCGAAACGATCGTGCGCTTCACGTGCCGCCAATCTTGCTTGTGCGGCCGATTGGTGCACGGAAGTTGCCGAATTCTCAGATGCAGCAACAGCCTCATCAAGAGCCGCCATCCTACGTTGGAGCATCGTAGCCAACCGTTCAATGATCTCGATTGATCGGTCGGCACGCTCTACGGCAATTGCCTTGATTTCAGAAGAGATGCGTGAATCCGTCGCTGAACGTACAAGAGTCTCAAGATCGCGCTCACGGGCTACAACCATTCGGCTCGCATAGGTCTCACGCTCTATGAGCGTTGCCTTCTCGAGCTTTGCAGAGGCAAGGCGTTCTGATACTTGATTGTTTTCTGAACGCAGAGGAACAGCCTCATCCAGAAGTTCTTGCCTCTTCGATGCGAGCTCGTTTCGTTGAACGGTCAGCCTTTCGATGAGCTCCTCGATTTCATCCATTTTCGGGCGGATATCCGACACCGTTTCGCGTGCTGACACAACCTGCGCTTCAATGCTCTCAAGCTCTTTTGCGCAAGCAGACAATCGGGCAGCTGTACGCGCTTCTTCGTTTTTCGCTGCGGAAACGACGCCTTTTTGATTCGCATGCGCTTGCGTAGACTGCAAGCTCTTCGCTTGCATCGAACGATAATTGTCCTCAACTTCGTTGCGTTCGGCAGATAGGGACTCAACTGACGTTCTCAGCTCTTCAAGCTGGTTACGCAATTCGTCGCATCTACGTTCACGGGCGAGCACGCTCTGATCTTCCGACGAAGCTTTTCCATATACGCGCACTTTTCCAGATGGCCAAATGGCGCATCCGTCACGGGAGACGAAAACAAGCCCATGGGTATCTTCGGCGTGTGCTTTGAATGCTTCATCACTCGTGTCGCAGAGCACGACATCACCGAACAACGTTTCAGCGATGCTTTGGGATTCACCTTCGAACAAGTCGGCGAGAGCTTCTCCTCTCGAGCAAGAACGCGCAAGAGAAACCTTGCTTTCGGCTTCTCCGGTACGTGGAACGATGGAGACATCTCCCTTAAGTGCGTTTGCCGCGATTCGCTGCGCGATGTTTCGAGAATTCTTTTGAGCATCAACTGACACGGCAGAAATATCCTCGCCCAGAAGATGCTCGACAAG
>CACZIP010000033.1 GCA_902781245.1 uncultured Coriobacteriaceae bacterium
AGTAGTCGAACAACTGGCACCAGCTGGAGAAGCTGGCCTGCTGGCTCTCCTCGCGCGCGGACTGGTAGCTGATGTCGTCGAAGGCGATGGTCTGGCTGAACAGCCCTTCCTCGACCTGGCAGGTGCCGTCGCGGTACATGAGGTCGTAGCCTATGGCCCCGCACACGTCCTTGGCTGCTCGCCGGCGCCTGCGCTGCCGCGCTGTCTGGTCTGTGAGCTGCTTCTCCTGTTCGCGTATGCGCACGTCGATCGACTTCGAGCGCCTTGCACGGCGAAGCTTCCTTTCGTCGGCGCCACCCTCGGCCTCGGGGGCCTTACGTCTCTGAAAGATCACGGCGTTCCGCCCCCTTCCTCTTCGCCAGCCTTCTCGCCCTGCGGTCGGGCTTTGGCTTCTCGATTTGGGCGAGCGTGCCCAAATCGTTGCTCGCCCTGTACGCGAGCTTCCCGTCGGAGAGGGCGTGCTCCATGTACAGGGGGATGAACTTCTCGGCCACAAGTCCCTTGGGACGCCAAAAGCCCGCGAGCCAGAACGGCATCGAGCAGGCCATGACGGGCAGAGTCGCGTCCGAAACCTCGATTCCGAGGCAGAAGTAGCTGACCGCGGCTGCGGCGACGGAGGCGGCGAGCCCGCCTGCGGTGCAGGCGAGCGTGCGCACGGACATCTTGCCCACGACCTTCTCGGTGTACTCGCCGATGTCCTTGTGTACTGCTACGCTGAGCATGCCGGCACCTCCTTATGCCGGCAGCCAGCTCGTGTCGAGCTGCCCGAAGTACACCGAGGCTGCGATGATGATGGCGCCGCCTGCGATGGTCGATATGGCGCTCGCTATCTGCGCGCCGCCCTGCTGCTCGCGGATGGCCAGGCCGAGCGAGACTGCGCCCCACACGACCAGGAAGCCGCCTAAGAACGTGACGCAGCCCGAGACCAGGCTGATGATGTTGTTGAGCATCTTCGCGCTCCTTCGTATCCCGGCGCGGCAGTTGTTTGTTGGAAGCGCCGCGCCTTGCCTTTACAATTCGGTTGGAGCCTCGCGCTCCTTCGTATCGGGTGGCGGCCCCCTCCTCGGAGTTGGAAGCCCGTCGAGGGCCGGGCAGCTCGGCCTGGTCGCCGCCTTTTCGTCACCCGGGCTCATCGGCCCCCGCCGTGCCTTTCCATGTACTCGCCGAAATCGAACGGCTCGGCGTACGCCGCGCCCTCGTGCCCCGGGTAGGCCTCGGGGTAGAGCGGGTGCATCGTCACGTCGTATTTGCGGTCGACGAGCGGGTCGGTGCCCGCGATGAGGACGATCGCCTCGTCGCGGGAGAGCTTGGCCACCTCCGCGGCCTGGATCAGGTCGCGCTCGAGCGTGTTCCAGTTGCGCGTGGACGACGGCATCGCCCCGCGGCTCTCGTTCCAGGTGACGGTGCCGACGGTCTGCTTGCCGACCGACTCGGAGATTTCCTTGACGGTATCGGTCGACTTGCCGCCCAGGAACAGCGTTGTGTCGCAGCAATCGACTATCACCGAGGCGTCGTCGCCGTACTTGGACTTGAGCTGGGAGAGGGACTGCAGGCCGACCGACATCGAGATGTTGCGGCTCCGGATGACGGCCACGGCCTTCTCGACGTCGGGGAGCTTCCCGATGTTGGCGAACTCGTCGTACATGAGCTGCACGGGGACGGGCAGGCTGCCGCCGTACTCGACGAGGGCCCGCTTGCAGAGGATGTTCATCGTCTGCCAGAGCATGATGGCGAACAAAAACGAGTAGAGGCTCGAAGTGTCGGACATCACGGCGAAGATCGCCCGGCGCCCGTCCGCGTCGCCGAGTTTGTCCAGCTGCATCTCGTCGAAGCTCACGAGCTCGCGGACCTGCGGGATGGCGAAGGGCTCCATGCGCACGTTGCAAGAGACGATTATCGACTTGAGCGTCTTGCCCGCGGCGTCCTTGAACATCTTGTAGTGCAGGAGGCAGAAGTCGTCCTCGACGGCGACGGGCTCGGATACCCTCACCCAGCGGCTGCCGCCCCCGGCCGGCTCGTACGAGCTTCGCCGCGTGCAGTCGTAGGAGCCCTCCTCGTCGGGCGACTTGACGTAGCGCATGCCCGTCTCGATTTCGTTGAACAGGAGGTCGAGCGGGCTCACGTAGTCCTCGTCGCTCTCCTTGGCCTTCGCGAGCGACAGCAGAGTCACCAGGCCCGATAGCGACCGGTTTCGCTTCGGGCAGTACTTGACGAGGTATCCGATGAGCGCCACGTAGAGCAGCCGCTCGGCATCCTCCCAGAACTGCTCGGAGCTCTGCTCGCCCTCGCCTTTCGTGTTCTCGATGAAGCACGTGACGAACTCCAGGATGTCGGCCTCGTCGCGCACATAGGCGATGGGGTTGTAGTGCAGCGATTTGGAGAAGTCGACGGTGTTGAACGAGAGCACCTCGTAGCCGTGC
The DNA here is from genome assembly GCA_902781245.1 of uncultured Coriobacteriaceae bacterium. Classification (GTDB taxonomy): domain Bacteria; phylum Actinomycetota; class Coriobacteriia; order Coriobacteriales; family Eggerthellaceae; genus UBA9715. The sequence continues at coordinate 2,421 of CACZIP010000033.1, forward strand.
GCCTCGAGCAGGTGCCCGAGCCTGGGAAGCGATTCTCCCTTGGGGTCGGTGATGAGATAATTAGCATTCATCTGCATGACGTTCGGCTCGAAGTAGTCGCGCGTCTTGCCCGAGCCCGAGCCGCCGACGACGAGCACGTTGCGGTTGCGCTCGTATCTCCGGTCGTGGTCGGGCCGGCTCATCGCGAGGCCGTAATGCTCGGTGAATATTATGTTGTCGGAGAGGTCGCGTTCGTCCATGAACTTGCGGCCCTCCTTGCGCGTGCCCCACCTGGCGGAGCCGTGCTCCTCGCCGACGCGGTCGGGCCTGCCGTGCGATAGCGCGTAGGCCCACGCGACCCAGACGGCGCACGCGCCGAGAAGCCCCGTTGCAAGCGGTGCCGCGGCGAGGGAGAGCGCGCCGTTGGAGGCGACGAAGCCGGGTAGCGCGGCGAGCGCCGGCATCAGGTTGGCGATGGGCTCACCTTCCATGGAGAGCAGGCACGCGGCATACGAATCGGCTGCGATGAACGCCGCCGCCGACAGCGCGGCCACGACGGCCCAACCGCCCGCCTTGCCGCTCATCGCGACCTCAGTTCCTGATAACGTGGGGCATGTTCCCTGGCCTTGGCGCCGGCGCGTTCCGCTTCGAGCGCGGCGGCTGCCTCGCGGGCCTGCTGCGCGCGCTCCTCAAGCGTCCGCTCGTCGCGCACGGGGCCCTCGATCCGCTCGGCGGCCCTGCCCGCGGCATCGTGCGCCTCGTCCGAAAGCTCGTCGAAGCCCGACCACACGTCATGGGCGTCCGATACGCGGAAGATCAGGTACTCCTTGCCCTTCTCGGCGTCCTCGAACCAGGCGGTCTCCACGCCGTGCTCGGCCATCTTTTCCTCGACGGCTCGCTTGAGCTCGTCGTATCCGCCGGCGTCGCGGAACTCCGTCATGTCGAGCTTCGCCCATTCGACGCGGCCTTCCGCGTCGCTTTCGTGGGCGGTGGTGTTTGCCTTGGTCTTCTCGAAGGCTTGCTGCAGACGGTCGGAGCGCCTGTACATCTCGCGGACGCCCATGCGCTCGCCGAGCCTCGTGAAGCCGTCGAGCATCTTCTCACCGGAATCGTCGCCGTAATCGCTGGCCATGCCGCACCGCCCATCTGATCTGGTTGGCGGGCCCCGGCCGGGCAACGTGTCATGCCACCGGGGCCCCTGTCGGTCGCAGGCTGCCTAGTTGCCCGGCCTTCGGATTTGCGGCACGGGGGAAGTGGTGGAACCCGTGCCGAAATCCTCGATCGTTCGCCTTCCGGTTGCCTCGTAGCGCTCGAGCATTTCCCGTGGGATGAAATGCCTCGCATTCATGTCGAGCACGATAATCAGCCTCACGAATTCGTCGGCCCTGAGCTGTCTCTGCCCGTCGAGGATATACCAGAGCCGCTTGCGGGGGATGTCGCACCTCCTCGCCAGCTCTGCAACCGTCATTCCGCGTTCGTCGCGTGCGGACTCCAATTTCTCGGCTATGTACTGTGAGTGGTCCATTTTCGCTGCATCTCCTTGCCAGACGGAATCGAATTGCTCCGATACGTCGGCGTGTAGGAGCCTAGAACGCCTGCTGACCACGCCAAGATAACAATCTGTCCCGCACGGGTGCGGAAAAGGTATCAAGATAGGAATTTATGACCCCAAAATGGGAACCTCCTCTCGATTGGAGTCGAATCGAGTGCGGGAACGGGACCTGGAGTGCGCTCGGACTTCGCCTTAAGCGCTGAGGGCCGGCGCGCATCATGCGTCGCCGTTGGATGAAATAACGTTCGACGCCATGCGTCCATCGGCCCTACGTTGCGTCCGACGTCGGTTGTATGGCGCCTCAAAACCCAATAGGCGAGCCGCTCGGGCTCGCCTCGGTTGTTTTGGCGATTGGATTAGCGGATGGGCTCTACTCTCGAAGCCCGTTTAGCGGGCTTGTGCAAGGATTCGCTGCGCTCGATCGAGGTCTTCCGAGCAGAAGAGCCGGCCTTTCGCCGTCGATCCGGCCCGTGCAAGGGCAGATGCTTCGTTTTCTCATCGTTGCCACCCTTCTCCCTTCCCGCTCCATTGTCGGCGGGACGGCCGTATTGTCGCCCTTGAGGGTGGTTGCGCGTGTACATGGAATAGTACAGTCAATGCCATATCAGCACGTTACAAGCTTGAGGTAGATAAATAGGAAGGAATAGGGTGGTTTCCGTCGTCCGTGCGGCTGCACCCGGCGTAACGACTCTGTTTAAGCATGAGTTATCGAGTATCTTCTGGAACTTGCTTAATCTCGGTTCACCCTATTTGAGCTTTTTGCCTTGATTGAGCTCGTCGTCGGCTAAAGGTCTTGGTCTTATTTTCCCTCTATGCTATCTGGGTTTATTGGAATGGTCACTTCGCAAATCCAGTCCTTCGCAAGCGCGTCCGGGGTGCCTCGCAACTGCCAGTACGAGCGCCAGTAGTCCCACCAGCGCTCAGCGGCATCCTCGATCTCGCTTTCCGAGAACTTGCCCTTGCCACCTATCACGGCCAGATCGTCTCCGCCGACTACGAAGCCGACATCCCCGCACGTTCCCGCGAGGATATGCTCGGTGGAGCCGAGAACCCGCCTGTCGTCGAAGCGTTTCATCGGCGTCTTGTTCTTGAAGCGGTCAAGCACGGATTCGGCCAGGTCGACATCGTCGAACCTGAGCACGTCGTCGACGGTGATCTCGAATTCCCGTATCTCGTCGTCGTAGAAGCGCCTGTACCACTCCTTTTCCGACTTCTCTTCCAGATTGTCGAGGAAGACCGCGAAAGCGTTCCCCGAGAACCGAAGGGCTACAACGCTGGCGCGGGTGGTGCCTTCCGGCTTCGTTTCGTCGAGAAGGAGCACGTCCGAGAATTCGAGCTGAAAGATGTCATCGGCTTCGTCCCACCATTGCCATGACCCGATGTCCGATATCGCGTCAGCCAAGACTTCCAGGGTTTTCGCTTCCATCGTGGTTCCCTCTAACAGCTTCGTTCGTTTCAGTACATTCTAAGGCACGTGCGCGCGGGCTTCGTAGGCAACTGGGGAGAATGCCCATTTTGGAAGCCGAAACGCGCAAGCTCGGCGTCCAATGCTTGTTTCTCATGCTGTTGCCCACTCCCGAAGATATGGAGCGTGAACAGTAACGTGCCGGCTTCGAGTTAGCCGCTTTGGTCGGAGCTGCTTGGCCCATCGCTCATTTTTGCCCACAGGTCCCTCGTTATGCAGTACTGGGCGACGTGGCCGTAGTTCGACCGGTCGGGGTGCCTGTATCCGTCGGCGGTCTTCCGGATGACGGGAACTATGATCCCCTTGTCGCGCAGCTCCATCATGCCACGTGCGATTTGCGCGCGCGTGAGCCCGGTACGTTCTGATATCTCGGCGGCGGGCGTGCGCCCGAGCCTCCCGTCGGCGTAGATCTTGTGGCAAAGCGCGATCATGACAGCCCAGCCGTTCCTGCCCACCTGCTTACCGACCATTGCCCTCGTGAGCTCTCTTTGCACGGTCGCGTAGGTGAGCGGCTCGAAACGGACGAACGCATCCTTGCCCGAACCTACCGCTCCTCGACCGACTGGCATATCCGTGCCTGTTCGGCGAACCTGCGGCGCACGTACTCCTCGCACGCCGCCGTGCTCGTGCGCCATGAGTTGCGCAGCCTGAACGCCTTGAGCTCGCCGCTGCACGCCATGCGGTGCGCGGTGGGGTATGAGGTCCCCAGAATCTGCGCCGCCTCCATGAGCGTGATGATCCTGCCCTCGCCGGCGATTTCGTTGTCTTCCATTTCCGCGCCTCCTGGCTCTCGCTGCTGTCGATGAGACGCAAGGCTAGCCCCTTTTCTCGCGCCTGAGCGCATTTGTTCCCAAGATAGGGCCAAGTGTGCCCGAAACGGGCACGCGGGCGATTCGTGTTTCCCAGAGGGCCGCTGAAGATGTTTTAGTTTCAAGGGAGATTCTTGGAAGATAATCGGTTTCGCCGTGGCGAAAGCAACACCCGAGTTGGTGCCGCTGGAGCGAAATCATAGGTTCCGCCGTGGCGTTAGCATAGGTTTCGCCGTGGCGAATGTGGATAAAAAAGCTTTCGGCAGGGCGCAAGCAAGGCCCGAAATTCGGGCGCTTTTTCGCGTGACAAAGAAATCATTTGTCGGTAAAATGTCGGTCGCGTGTCGGTCTGACCGACAAAAAAGGCCAGAACAACGTTCTGGCCTGGGGTTTCTGGCTCCCCGGGTAGGATTCGAACCTACAACCCTCCGGTTAACAGCCGGATGCTCTGCCGTTGAGCTACCGAGGAATGCGTGCGCTTTTCCAAGTGCGCAAGGAAGTATTATAGCGAAACGACTTTTCAGCGCAAGAGCTGATTAGTGTATTCGGCGTGAAGACTTGCGGCCTTCGATGTCATTGCCCTATAACTCGCGGAAAGAAAACGCGCTGCCGTCGTATATACCGACACTATGCGTCCCATCTTTTGGCAGCCCGACGCTTCCAGGGTTGAACAATCGCAAGCTACCTGCATCTTCATTGCGTTTGACATGGAAATGACCGTACGCGAAAACGGAGCCGGCTGGCAACTGGGGCAAGTTTCCGTGGTCCCAAAGATGTCCATGTGTGCAGTAAATCTGCTGGGTCCCGTCGAGTATCCAGGCGTAATCGGCCATGCAGGGGAAGTCGAGCATCATCTGATCGACTTCCGAATCGCAGTTGCCGCGCACTGCGACAATGCGGTCCGCCAATGGATTGAGCATCGCCGCAACCTCTGCAGGTGCATATTCATCGGGAAGTGGGTTGCGCGGCCCGTGATACAGAACATCACCCAGCAGCACCAATTTGTCGGGGGAGAGCTCGTCGACGACGCGTAGCGCTTCGGCGCACCATTTGGCTGAACCGTGGATATCGGAGAGGAAGACGAGTTTCATGAACAGCTCCTCCATGTGGGGTTGATGGTTGTTTCGAACCGCTTCAGTTTAGCCATTGTTTCGTTGTCGGTCGAGGATTAGTTCTGCGCATGGTTTGAGAAGCTATCGCGTTCGCATGCAGCCACCAAGAACGCTATACTTTCCAGTCATGGATGACAGGGAAACACAGCGTTATGACTCGCGTCGTGAGCGACGCGAATCGACGCATCGGCCAACATACGATCGGCAGTCGCAGCGCTCCTCCGAGCGTCAATCGACGCATGCTCGTCAATCAGCTGATCGGGGACAGCGTCAATCGACGCGTGCCTCGCAGGCAAATCGTGGGCAACACTCTTTCGAACGCCAATCAGCGCGCTCACGGCAGTCGGCCAGCTGGGATCAACAATCTGACACACGTCGGTCGACGTATGCGCAGCAATCTGAGCGTACCCGGCAAACAACGCGCCAGACGCAACGCCGAGCGACAAGTGGCGCTCAGCGTTCTTCCGTACGTCAATCATCGTATGCTCAGCCCCGAACCCGTCAGGCGGTAGCGTATCAGCAGAAATCTCGGTTCCCTGTGGTAGCTGTGGTACTGGTTGCGCTCGTCATCGTTTGCGTTATTGCTGGTATTTGGATGATCACGCATTCCCAAGGAGCCTCAGTCGACCGACCCGAAAGCCAGACTGCTGGTCTCAGCGTCACAGCGGCTTCTAACTCGCAGCAATCAGCGCAGCAATCCAAGCTCGCTGGAGCCGAGGAAATGGTCGACGATAATGGCATCGTTCATGGCACCACGCCCGACGGCATCAACTATGTCGTGTACGGACGAGGTAAGTCGAGCGCCAACCCGGGCGTCATTTCGCTTGCAGCGGTCGGCGATGTGTTCGCCACGAACATGAATTTCCCCATATTGGCGGAGTATGGCGAGCGATCGGGTGTCGATTACGATTTCAAGCCGTACTATCAAGCGGTGGCTGACGAAATCAACAGCTATGATCTGCGCTTCATCAATCAGGAGACGCCGTGTGCTGGCAATGAGAACGGTTACGAGTATTCGGGCTACCCCGTGTTCAACACGCCAGATTCATCAATTCACGCGATTGGAAACGTTGGATTCAACATCTCCAACTTCAATTCGAACCACACGTGGGATATGGGTTCTTTCGGCATCGAGCGGTCGCACGAGCTATTTGCACAGCATCCCGAAGTCATGGTCATCGGAAGCTATCTTTCGCAAGACGGTCGCGACACGGTGCACATGATCGAACGCGACGGAGCGACCATTGCGCTGCTCAGCTACTCGTACGGTGACAATTTCAATGGCGAGGATCCCGATAACTTCCCCAACAAGTACTACACGTGCCAATTCGACAAGTCGGTGATGCAGGAGGAAATCGAGCGGGCGCAGAAGGTAGCCGATGCAGTGGTGGTCTACATGCATTGGGGCACGGAATATACGACCGAGCCGAACGATCAGCAGCTCGAGTACGCGCAGTTCCTCGCCGATCTCGATGTTGACGCGGTTATCGGCAGCCATGCACACATCTTGCAACCGATTCGCTATTACACCAGTTCAACTGGCAAGCAAGTGCCTGTCGTATTTGGGCTGTCCGATTTCATCACAGGCTGGACGCTGACGGACACCATCCTGTCAGGTATGTTCACATGCGATTTTGCATGGCATGACGGCAAGCTTGCCGTCGAGAACTGCTCGTTCACGCCGGCTATCGAGTGGTCCGATGGTGGCGACACGTACGTGCGCTTCCTCAAGGACATGACCGATGACGAGATAGCCAACAATACGCGCACCGAGGACGTGTCCGACGACGTGACCTACCTGCACGACTTCATTGACGGGTTGGGTATGGAAGTGCCTGTTAACTGGTAGCGCACCGTTAGAACAAGGAGAGCTGAGGAGGCTCGGCTGCGGGGTTTTCGAACTCTGGGTGCGCGTTAAGGTTGAAAGCGCTTCGGTCGGCAAGGGGCTCGATTTCGGATACAGAGCCTTCAAGCCACCGTTCCACTTCCTCGAAACGTAGAGCTAAGGGCATGCGGTCGTGAATGGGGGAGACCCAGCGGTTGGGCTCGGTCGTGACAATCGAGCAATGTGTACCGTCGGTCAGTGCTGCAAGCAAAAGCGGCGAGTTGTCATCTTGCGTGAACTCGTATGCTCGTTTGATTTGCCTGCCTGTTTTGGGGCTTCGCACGGTCTCGCTTCTGTGTGGCTCGAAAAACGAGACAGCAGGTACAATGCAACGTCCGGACTCCACCATGTCACGCCACATGCCGCGACCTGCGAGCGCCGACTCGATGCGGGTGTTGAACACGGGGTTCTTTCCCCATTCGACGGGGAATCCCCAATGAAAACTCCCGACGGCAAGCGACCCGTCGGGAGTCCCAAATGCTTCAATTTCACTTCCGGGAAACGCCTGAGCGCGTTCGATGGTGCCATCGAGCGGCTGCAGCCATTCGCCGCGCTCGACAGCGGCGACAACGCGTGCCACCTCTTCGCGCGTGAGCATGACGAACCGACCGCACATGGACGCCTCCGGATTCAGCTTCAGATGATGTTTAGTACACCATCTTCATTGCTTCGCGCACCTCGTCGAGCGTGGCGTTGGCAATCTCGTTCAGACGACGGTTGCCTTCGTGCAGGACGTCCTTCACGTAGTCGAGATCGTTCTCGAACTGCGCGCGACGCTCGCGATGCGGCGCCAAGTAGCCGTTGACGCTCTCGGTGACGATGCGCTTGAGCATACCAGCGCCACCGTCGCCGATCTCTTCTGCAATCTCGACTTCGGAGCGGCCCGAGCACAATGCGGCAGTTGTCAGCAGTGCCGACACCTCGGGGCGGTTCTCTTTGTCGAAGTAGATGTTGCGATCGGAGTCGGACTTAGACTTCTTGATGAGCTTGGCCGTTTCCTCGGCCGTTGCGCCTAGCATGATCGAGTTGCCGTAGCTCTTCGACATCTTGCGGCCGTCGAGGCCGGGAATCTCGATTGCGTCGGACAAAATGCCGTCCGGCTCGGGGAACACGCGGCCGTAGCGCTCGTTGAAGCGACGAGCGATTTGGCGGGTCTGTTCGATGTGGGGCAGCTGGTCCTTGCCGACCGGCACGATGTTGCCCTTGCAGAACAGGATGTCGCATGCCTGGTGGACTGGGTAGGTCAGCAGCAAGCCCGTAAGCGCATGGCCCGATGCTTCCTGCTCGGCCTTGACGGTGGGGTTGCGCTGCAACTCTGCTTCGGTGCACAGCGAGAGGAACGGCAACATGAGCTGGTTGAGCGCGGGAATCGCCGAATGCGTGAAGATGGGCGTCTTCTCGGGGTCAATGCCTGCGGCCAAGTAGTCCATCACCATGTTGTAGACGTTGTCCTGGATGTGTTCGGTTGTGTCACGGTCGGTGATGACCTGATAGTCGGCGATGAGCACGTAGCATTGGATGCCAAGGTTCTGGTACTCGACGCGATGCTGGATGCTGCCAAAGTAGTGACCAAGATGCAGACGACCCGTCGGGCGGTCGCCCGTGAGCATCGTGTATTTTTCAGGATGCAGGGGCAGGTCAGCGCGGATGTCGTCGGAACGCTTCTTCGAAGCGAGGAATGTGTCAGAAAATTCGGCCATGCTTACTCCATTTCGTTATCTAGTGCCTTGAAGGGGTGATTCCCCTTATGATTTCTCATTGCTGCTGCAAAATGCGTAACGTCCAGTATAACGGTTAACAGCCCACTTGCGGCGTTTTTGCGAAGTTCGGTTGCATGGCTTCAACGTGGGCGCTAGAATATGCACGCACACGGACGCTTGGCTCAGCGGGAGAGCATCGCCTTCACACGGCGGGGGTCACTGGTTCAAATCCAGTAGCGTCCACCAGAAACATCAGGTCGCCACTATGGCGGCCTTTCTTATTGTTAGGAGTCGCCTGATTTGAACCAGCATGGCTGCCGAACAGCCTTTGGCTGTTCGGGCCCGAGCGCAGCGATAGCGGCCGCGCGAGGGCAGCGCGGGCGGAAGCCCGCGCCCAAATCCAGTAGCGTCCACCAGAAACATCAGGTCGCCGCTATGGCGGCCTTTCTTATTGCTAGGAGTCGCCTGATTTGAGCCAGCATGAGTGTTTGCGCAAAAATCGGCCTCGGATTTGACAAAATGTAACAGATTTAACGTCAAAAAGCGCGAAATGGTGCTTTTCTCATTGCTAAGAAATACGTTTCCCCAGGTCGCAAAAAATGGCTGATTGATTCGCAGGGCAAAATCTGCCTTGAAAGGCCGTTTTTTTGCTAAATCTGTTACATTTTGTCAAATCCGAGGTCGATTTTTGCCCAAACTCAGTTTTCTTAGTTTGTTTGCGTCTGATTTACCGATCGCGTGCCGAACGTTGGTGTCACGGGCCGCTTTGAGACGGAAGCGGCCATTGCCTAGAATCACATTTTGCGGAATGTAAGATTCGAGAGAAAGGCA
>CACZIP010000034.1 GCA_902781245.1 uncultured Coriobacteriaceae bacterium
TAGAGCCTGGGGATTTGGTATTCATGTACTACTCCTATCGTGGCCCCGAGCACGTCGTGCTCTATGCAGGCGGTGGAATGATCTACGAAGAACCCGATTTCGGCGGACATTGCCAGTACGTTTCACTTGCTTCGAAGAACGCCTGGGATGCAACCGCACGACGCATTTTGAGCTATTAGTTGAATTGCTATTACCTTCGCCATAACGATAAACGTTCACGAATCACGCTGCTTGAGCCAAGCTCCCCTGCCAATTCGTCCAATTCGTGACGAAAACGCTAACAAGCATTACAATGAGACATCGGTAAACAGGCTGGCGGTTTGCACAAGCATTCCCGAATGACAGCCGCGATGATACGGCCAAGGGAACATGTACAAAAACCAAACCAGAAACTGGATTAAGCATCTCGACTTCATGGTTCTTGACGTCGTAGCTATGCAGCTGTGCTTTATCTTGAGCTACTGGCTTTACGTTGATTTCAGCAACCCTTATCGGCTAGACGGATACAAATACCAGGCTATGATCTTGGTCATGAGCCAACTGCTGGTCATGCTGTTCTCGAATAACTATCAGGGAATTCTCAGGCGTGGACGCGCTGACGAGGGCGTTGCAGTCATCAAAAATACAGCCGCGATTTTCATCGTTGCCATCGCTTATCTATTTATCGTCCATCAGTCCGCCATCGCATCGCGCATGCAATTCGGTTTGACATTTGTGTCGTTCGTATTCATCGATTATGTTGTTCGACAAATCAACAAGCGGCGAATTCAACGCACTGACGCTGAAAAGAAGAAGTCACTTGTGCTCATCACGTCGGCGAACTTGGTGCCCAAAGCTATTGAGAAGCTTACGGGTGGCGAGGAATATCACGACTTCTTCGTCTCAAGCATCATCCTGCTTGATAAACAACCCACTGATTTGTCAGATTTTGGTATACCTACAGCATGCCTTACCAAAAAAGCAATTGCCAACTTGAGCCATGACTGGGTCGATGAAGTGTTCATTCTCCAGCCTGAGGGCGTTCCCCTGCCGCCGCGCCTCATGGATGATCTGACCGAAATGGGTATGACCGTCAACTACTCCTCAGCCGCAATGAGCGCCGAACGTTGGCCGATAACCGAAACACGCAAGCTAGGCGATTATCGCGTGCTCACGAGCAGCATTCAGATGGCATCAGCTGGCGAAGTTGCGCTCAAGCGTTTACTTGACATCCTAGGCGGCATCGTGGGCTGCATAATTACGCTTATCCTGACCATCTTTGTCGGTCCAGCCATATATGCAAAATCGCCAGGGCCTATCTTCTTCAAACAGAAGCGCGTGGGCCGCAATGGCAAACCATTCAACATGTACAAATTCCGCAGCATGTACCTGAATGCTGAAGAACGCAAAGCGGCACTCATGCAGCAAAACAAGATTGAAGATGGCATGATGTTCAAGATGGATGACGATCCGCGCATTATCGGCAGCGAGAAAAAAGATGCAAACGGCAATCCCAAGGGCATTGGTAACTTCATCCGCAAGACGTCAATCGACGAATTCCCACAGTTCTTTAACGTGTTGAAGGGCGACATGAGCCTGGTGGGTACGCGCCCGCCCACAATGGATGAATGGGAAAAGTACGAACTTGGCCACCGCGCACGCATGAGCATTAAACCTGGCATCACGGGCCTTTGGCAAGTGAGCGGGCGTAGTGAAATCACCGACTTCCGAGAAGTTGTACGTCTCGACCGCGAGTACATTGAGCATTGGTCAATTGCACTCGATATCAAGATTCTGGTAAAGACAGTAAAGGTTGTTTTGAAGCGCAAAGGTGCCAACTAGTTCAACTAGTAGGTTTTCACTGTATGCCAAGATTCTGTCAGAAATTCAACCTTCGCTGTCGATGCAATTGTCAATCTGCTTGATCACTTTGGCAGGTGCACCCGCAATAACACAATACCCTTCGGGGAAACTCTTCGTCACAACCGCATTTGCGCCGACAACGGTGTGCGGACCGAGAACAACGCCAGGCATAACCACCACATTCGCACCCAACCAGCAATGGTCTCCAATGACAACATCCTGCGCTTCTAAATGCTCGTCGGGATTCTTCAAGTCATGATTCGCAGTGATAATCGCGCATCCTCGAGCAATCCACACCCCACGACCCAATGAAATGCGAGCATCTCCCCATGTTTGAAGGTAAATGGGACCTTGGAAATTATTTAAATCATCAACATGAAAGTCTACGTAAGGACCAAAAAACCCCTGCGATGAACAAGGCCAAGGAATTCCCCGGTTTTTAGCTGCAAACAGCTTTGCAAACATTCCGTTGAAAGCCCAACGCCATCCTGGACTCCACACATGTTCGAACCATTCACCTGTCAAGTATTTTCGGTCGTATGCCAACCCACCAAATGCTTTTACCGTTCCATAAACAAAGAACTTATCAATACCGTTGCAGACGAATTTGGGAATCGATGATGAACGGCTTTGCATCTTTTCCAAAACGTTCTTTGGTTCTGTCTTGTTATTGCGTCCCATCTTTCCCCCTATAGATAGCAATTACCAAGTGGATCTTTCATATGCAGAATTCTCCACCACTCTCCTGCAAAAAACTTTATACAGAAGCTGAATCACCGGTATACCTGGTTCTCCTCTCAAGCAACACTGCAGAGAACACAGCTGCAAACGATATGACACCGAGAACCGCCCAAGAAGCTCCCACAATGCCATACATGTTCGTCAAGACGAACACGGCCAAAACATTTGCCACAAGCGCCAATGCGGTGATTATCAGATTCTCTCGCGTCATTCGAAGGCAAGCAAGAAGGTTAACGCAAACGGTACGCAAAGGGGTTATCAACAAACTTGCCGCCATAACCCGAAATGCCGGCACAGAATCAAGGTAGATCTCCCCCCACAAGAGTACGATAATCGGTTCGGCAAAGATGATTAAAACCGCAGCAAGCACCACCATCATTGCCTCAGTGGCCGCAAACAATCGCACCGCATTTTTTCGAAACCATCTCATATCGTCATTATGTTCGATGAAATATGGCCCCGTAAACACAAGGATACTTGATGGTATGAACAGAAATCCCTCAGGGAGCATAGTTGCAACTCTGTAAGCAGCAACAGAAGAAGCATCGATTAAAACTTGACCAACAATAACCACATTGATCAAGTAGACAATCTGGCCCATTATCGATGCTGCGCCGTTTTCGATGGAATAGCGCCACATCCCTGATGCCTCTTCACGTTTGAGCTGACCAGCATCTTTTATGCCTAAGCCCAATCCTTTGAGAAGCAATACGCCAACGATGACTGATGCAACATAAGCCAGATAGCGACCAACGATTACTCCTATGATTCCGCCCAAAAAAGCACCTATGCAACTCAGAGATCCGTAGAAAAGAGAGTAGGTTACCTGAAGATAGGCAAATCGCTTGTTCTCTTTCTTGGAGCGAAGACAAATCGTCTCAAATTGGAAAACATAATCAATGAGCAACAAGGGAGCGAGCAAACCGATGAAGAACCCAGCATCTTCAAGTGGAAAAACGACCAACAACGATGCTGCAAACATCACAAGCACCAAAAGCGCATCGACCGCTAACCCCCTCGTCAAACCATATCGGTAGTAGCGCGCTTTTTCGTCATCAGGTCTTTTCTCAGCGCAGTAGATTAATATCGCAGATATCATCCCCAAACCTGTGAAAAGAGCAAACATCGAATAGATGCTGTTCGCATAAGAAAACAGTCCGTAATCGTCCTTCGTCATGAAACGGACGATTAGAATGTTTGCGAGAAATGCAACAAGCTTGTTGATTACATTTGAGCCAAATACATGGAAAAACCCAGCTCGGGTAATCTTTGCAAGACCCAATTGTGCTATCTGCGAAAGCTTCAAATCTACTCCGTCAACGCTTCGCCTAACGATGCTGCAATCATGGCAACATCGTTTTGCGTAACATACGGCCCCATAGGCAAGCTGAGCACTGTTTCGCACAGCCTATCCGTGACGGGGCAGCCGTCAGGACAGCTGCACGCGCCGGAAAACGCCTGCTGGCGATGCATGGGCTTGGGATAGTAGACCATCGTCGGAACACCGCGATCCTTGAGACCCGCCTGCAGCGCCGCGCGGTCGACCTCTTCGGAGAGCTGCACCGTGTACTGCGCCCACGAGCTCGTGAAGCCCTCGTAGCGCTCCGGGAGAACCAATCCCGTGCCAGCGAGGGCCTCGTCATACCAGGCCGCGACACGGTTGACGTCCTCGACCTCGTGGTCGGCGAACGCCCGGAGCTTCACCAGCAGGACGGCCGCCTGCATGGAGTCAAGGCGGCTGTTCATGCCGACCCGCACGTTGTCGTACTTCATCGAGCCCTTGCCGTGCACGGCGTAGCTGCGCACGAGCTCGGCCCAGCCGTCGTCGTCGGTGAACACCGCGCCCCCGTCGCCGTAGCAGCCCAGGGGCTTAGCCGGGAAGAAGCTCGTCGTGGATATGTCTCCGAAGGAGCACGCCATCTTGCCGCCAATCGAGCCGCCGAAGCCCTGGGCCCCGTCCTCCAGGAGCAGCAGCTGGTGGGAATCGCACACCTCGCGGATGGCCGGGTAGTCCGCCGGAAGGCCGAAAAGGTCGACGGCCACGACGGCGCGCGGCACGAGCTGCCCCTCCACACCTATCGTCCGCACGGCCTCCTCGAGCCTGGCGGGGCTGATGTTGAAACTGCGTTCGTCGACGTCGACGAACACTGGCGTCGCGCCGACCGCGGAGACGACCTCGCCGCTGGAGAAGAACGTGAAGTCTGGGACGAACACGGCGTCGCCAGGTCCCACGCCCCACGCCATGAGCGCGAGCTGCAGTGCGTCGGTGCCGTTGGCGCACGTGATGCAATGCTTGGCGCCCACGTAGCCGGCGAGCTGCTCCTCGAGCTCGCGCACCGGCGAGCCCCCGATGTACTGGCCTGAGGACATGACGTCGAGCACTGCCCCGTCGATCTCCTCCTTGAGCGCGCGGTACTGCGCGCCGAGGTCCCTGAACTGCATGTATTACCTCTCTATCTCGGCGACGGAACCGTCGCACTCCTCGTATCTCCTGCCGCAATCGGGGCATTCGAGACCCCCGTCGAGCACCTGACCGCACTCGCAAACCCAACCGCGCCGGCGGGCGGGCACGCCCAGCATGAGCGCATGCGCGGGAACGTCGGAGGTGACCACCGCCCCCGAGCCGATCATCGACCACTCCCCGATCGTATTTCCGCAAACGATGGTCGCGTTCGCGCCGATGGAGGCTCCGGTCTTGACGAGCGTCCTCTTGTAGTTCGCCGAGCCCTTCGGGTACTTGGCCCGCGGCGTGAGGTCGTTGGTGAACACGCACGACGGCCCGCAGAAGACCCAGTCCTCGAGCTCGACGCCCTCGTAGACGCTCACGTTGTTCTGGATCTTGCAACCGTCGCCGATGCGCACGTTGGAGGCGACGTTGACGTTCTGGCCGAGCGAGCAGCCCTCGCCGATCTGTGCTCCGGACTGTATGTGGCAGAAGTGCCACACCTTGGTTCCCTCGCCGATCGCCGCACCCTCGTCGACAACCGCCGTCTCGTGTACGAACGCGGCCATCCTAGAACTCGCCTTCCATGTCGGTGCTCGCGAAATCCTCGAGCGGCAGCTTCACGGGCAAGCCGGTCTTCTGGCTCTTGTACACGGCGAGCACCATCTCGACCGCATTGCGCCCGGCGACGGCGTCCACATAGGGCCTGCGGTCGTTCTCGATGGCATCGACCACGTCGGCGTAGAGCGCCGTGTGGCCGTTGCCGTAGACGTTGGAGGTCGCCTCCTCGAGCCCCTTGTTGGCCTCGTCGGCCTCGGTCTCGTCGGCGAAGTTCCACACGTCGATGTTGTTGGTCGAGGTGCCGCCGATCTTCACGGTGCCGTTCTCCCCGAAGACGTAGAGCGTCTCCTCGAGGTTTCTCGGGTACACGTTGGAGGTTCCCTCGATCGTCGCGACCGCGCCGTTGGCAAACCTCACGACGGCCACGCCCACGTCCTCAGCCTCGAGGTAGTCGTGGAACCGCTGGCGGGTCTGCCCGTACACCTCGACGGGCTCGTCGCCCATCATCCAGCGCAGCAGGTCTATGCCGTGGATGCACTGGTTCATGAGCGTGCCGCCGTCCTGGGCCCATGTCCCCCGCCACGGCGCCTGGTCGTAGTACTGGCGCCCACGGTTCCAACGCACGTGGATGGACCCGTGGGACAGGCGGCCGAAGCGTCCCGACTCCAGGGCCTGGCGCAGCTGCTGCACGGCCACGTTGAAGCGGTTCTGGTGGCAGGCGGAGACCTTGACGCCCCTCTCGTCCGCGCGGCGCACGATCTCGTCGGCGTCGGCCATCGACATGGCGATCGGCTTCTCGATGATGAGGTGCTTCCCGGCGTCTATGCAGTCCAGCGCGATGCGGGCGTGCTCTCCGCTCTCGGTGGCGATCGCCACGAGGTCGATCTCGGGGTGCTCGGCGAGCATCAGCTTGTAGTCGGTGTAGCGTGCCGTCTCCGGGAAACGCCCGCAATCCGCCTTGTCGAGCATGACGTCGAACTTGGCGGCGTCTATGTCGCACATGGCGACGAACTCAAGGCCGTTGTTGGCAACTGCCTTCACGTGGTTGACCGCTATCCGGCCGCAGCCTATCAGCGCGTATTTCATTGCAATCCTATCCTTCCAGATATCTCTCGATGGCGTCGGCGATCCGAGCGGACGCGCGCCCGTCGCCAAAAGGCGTGTAGCTTAGGTCGACCTCCTGCGGTGCAGTCATAGCCGAGCTAATCGAGTCGATGGTCGGGCTGGCAAGCAGGTTGCGATTGCCCACCATGGTCTCTGGCCACACCTCGAAATCGAGAAGCGTCGTGCACTTAACCCCGGCGAAGAAGGCCTCGCGCTGCAACCCACCCGAATCGGTGAGGACCTGCTCGGCGTGGTTGACGAGCCAAACGCTTTCCAGATAACCAACGGGCTGGCACAGCAGGATGTTCGCATAGCTTCCCGACCTCGCGAGTTCGGCCACATGGGCGCGGTTGCGCGGGTGAACCGGGTAGATCACAGGCAAGTCGAGGCTCGCAAGCGCTTCGAGGAGCCCCACAAGCACGCCGTCGTCGGCGGTGTTCTCCTCGCGGTGGCACGTCGCATAATAAAACGACTGAGGCACAGCCAGCTCTGATCCGTCGACTATGCTCTCGAGCACGGGCTTCCTCGCCTTCGCGCTGTACTGCAAGAACGCATCGTACATGGGATCCCCCACGAACGACGACCTCGCCGAAAGGCCTTCGGCTGCAAGGTTTGCCAAGTTGGCCTCGGTGCAGGCGAGCAGAAGGCCGGCGACGTGGTCGGTGCAGATGCGGTTTATCTCTTCGGGATTGGTCATCGAGCGCGTTCGCGCGCCAGCCTCGACGTGGCAAATTGGCACGTGAAGCTTCGCAGCGGCAAGCGCGCCGGCAAGCGTGGAGTTGGTGTCACCGTAGAGGAGCAGCATGTCGGGCTTGCGGCTGAGCAGCTCGCCCTCGAGGGCGACGAGCATCCGCGCCGTCATCTCCGCATGGCTGCCGCCTGCAATCCCAAGATTGACGGCAGGCTCGGGGATGTCGAGCTCGTCGAAAAACGCTTGCGACATGTTGTGGTCATAGTGCTGGCCGGTATGGACCAGCTCTTCCTCGAAAGCACCCCTGCCCTGCAGCTCGTGTGAGACGACAGCAGCCTTGATGAACTGTGGCCGCGCTCCCACGACCGTCATGATGCGGAAGGTCATCTTTACAGCACCTCGATGTTGCCGCGCTCTTCCACTTCCTTCATGGCGTTCTTCGTGTCGAAGATCGCCCTGGCATGCCGCTGAACGAAGTCGTAGTCGACGTTGCTGTGCGCGCAGGCGACGACGACGACGTCGGCGGCCTCAAGCGCCTCGGCGGTGAGCTCCGGAATGGACCGGCGCGACTGGCCCTTGTAGCGGTACTCGGGCACCCACGGGTCGTAGTACGACACGTCCATGCCGCGCACCTCCATACGCTCAATCAGGCGCAGCGCCGGGCTCTCGCGGTAGTCGTCGATATCCTGCTTGTAGGCCACGCCCAGCACGAGCACCTTGGCGCCCCGCGCGGCCTTGCCGTCGTCGTTGAGGATGCGGGCGGTGCGCGACGCGCACCACTCGGGCATGCCGTCGTTGACGGTCATCGACGCCTCGATCATCGAGGTGTGGAAGCCGTACTCGCGGGCCTTCCAGGTCAGGTAGTACGGGTCGAGCGGGATGCAGTGGCCGCCGAGCCCCGGTCCGGGGTAGAACGCGGTGAAGCCGTAGGGCTTGGTCTTGGCGGCGTCGATGACCTCCCAGATGTCGATGCCCATGCGGTCGCACAGCATCGCCATCTCGTTTACGAGCCCGATGTTGATGTTGCGGTAGGTGTTCTCGAGGATCTTCTCCATCTCGGCGACCGCCGGGTTGGACACGCGGGTCACGCCCCCCTCAAGCACGGCCTCGTAGACGGCCGCTATGCACTCGAGCGCGTCGGCGCCGATGGCGCCCACGACCTTGGGCGTGTTCTTGGTCTTGTAGACGAGGTTGCCCGGGTCGACCCGCTCGGGCGAGAAGCCCAGGTAGAAGCCCTCGCCGCACTTCATGCCGGAGCCCTCCTCGAGGATGGGGCACACGAGGTCCTCCGTCGTGCCGGGGTAGGTCGTGGACTCGAGGACGACCATGCATCCCTCCTTGAGGTGGGGCGCTATCTCAGCCGCCGAGGCCTCCATGTAGGAGGTGTCGGGCTGCTGGTGGGCGTCAAGGGGCGTGGGCACGCAGATGGCGACGAAGTCGCACTCAGCAACCCGTGAAAAGTCGCTCGTCGCCGTAAGCATGCCGTCGGCCACGAGCTGCTCGAGGTCCTCCTGGACGACGTCGCCGATGTAGTTTTCGCCGCGGTTGACCATGGCGACCTTCTCGGCCTGGACGTCAAAACCCACGACTCTGAACCCTGCCTTGGCTTTCTCGACCGCAAGCGGAAGGCCAACGTACCCAAGGCCAATGGTGCCACACACCAGCTGTCGATTCTCAATCTTCTCAAGCAACAATTCCTTGCTAATCATGATTCACCTTCCATGCTGATTGAATTACCTCATCCATCTGAGAAGCCAATTTCTCGTAACTGAATGACTCAATATAGTCCTGATTTGAATCACACTTAGTAATACCATCCGATAGCCACGTGTTATACAAATCCAGAACATATTCCCGAAGCCCAGCTAGGCCCACATCGCCCATTGCTTCTTCGTAGCAGAATCCCGAATTCGATTCCTCGAGCATTGTCTTTGTTTGGGATTCGGGAACATCGCCTGAGCACAAACCAACGATAGGAACTCCTGCTGCAAAGTACTCGAAAACCTTACCCGTTACTACCCCACTGGCATCTTTTGTATTCCACGTAGCTAGCACCAACGCCGATGCAGAGCGCTGAAGCTCTAATGCGTCCCCACGCGGCAGCATTCCATATGAAACTGCAGGGACATTGGGAGTCTTCGAGGCCTGCATCCAGAACAGATCTTCTGTTGGCCCAGCGTATTCAACAACAATCGAATCAGGATCGACCAAGTTTTCCATTATCAATTCCGATAAAACCTCGAACAGCGGGCCAATGTCTCGCTTGGCGTTGGTCTCCAAATAGAGCGCCCCGGTATAGACAAGCCTGAACTTCTCATCCCTCTCACGTTCCGTATTTGCCAAGTCTTCAGGATCGAAGCCGTTTGGTATCACCACGTATTTTTGCCCTTGGGGAAGATTCAGATTATCGATAACTCCCTGGGACACCGCTGTCACGCAATCTGCCAACGCAGTCCATTTATCAGCAAACGATAAGTTTTTTTCTGTTGAAGTATTAGCAGAATATGCGAGTGCATCACGATAGTCGGCAATCCAAACGACATCCTTTTTGGCCCGCTTAGATTTGCAAGCTATCTTGTGCACCCAATCTGGCCCAAATGACGAAACGACAACATCGTAACGAGCCCAATCGATACGCTTCCGGGACACGGACCTGTACCTTGATGCATTGAGCCTCCGCTGAAGGAAATCTGTAACCCGTTTTTTTGTTGACCGACGAGAAATGCTATCGCTACTTGCGCTCGTTGACGCCTTCGCACTGTCCCTGGATGAGCCAGAAGAATAGCTCTCCCTCGCACCACGTTTGAGCGCGAGCCAGTATATGCCGTTAATCAGCCGCTCCTCAAGACCTGGAGCAGCTTCAAAAAGGTGCGCAATGTAAGCACCGTCTTTCTCCATGCTTTTATCGAATTTGTACAGCGGGTCGAACACTGACTTTGGCGAATAAGACTTTCTGTTGGTCAGAACATCGATTTCGTATCCAAAATCCTTGGTCAAATACTTGATGAGCTTCGTCCACCGAATGGAAGCAACAGCATTGACAGGAGTTAGGTATTCCGTGATCACCAACGCTCTTTTTGCGCCGTTATTCAAAGCAGGCATGTTAATCCAACCTCAAAACAGAATCAGATAGCAGAGACAGCTTCCTTGATTGAACGTCTGAACTTGACGCCAATGGTAGCAACATTGTGCTGTGGCACCCCATATTCTTGGAGTTGGAACAAACCATAAAAGAGCTGAGTACCATTGGGAAAAACTGCGGAAACAAATCCGGATAGTAATCGACACATCCAGCAACCAGGCAAAGAAGCATGCAAGCGCTTAGGATATGTATTTCGGAGCTGTCAATTGATAAATGGAGCAAGCTCCCACTGGTATTCGAGATGCACATGAACAAGAATAGAATGAAGCCGAAAAAGCCGCTTTGGAACAACACCTGTAGAACAACGTTATGCGAATGATCAAAGCTCAACATGGCAACACGCGTTGTCTCGTCATTGAAACCCACACCAAATAAGGGGCTGTTCGACAAAGCTTCGATGGAGTTTCCCCATATAGTTTGTCTGAAACCAAAGGTAACTGATTTTCCATAGCTGCCAACAGCGCTCATTACCAAATCGCTACCAGCTAGCGCAACAATCGCCGCAGCTAAAAAGAGACCAATGAAAACAGCTTGCCGCATTGATAGAAAAGCCCATTTCCCTTTTCTGTTACCATCGCGCGCTAATGCAAAGCAAACGAAAAGCGCAAAGCACACAGACACGGTCATTGCGGCAGCTGACTTTAGATACACAAACATGACTATCGTCAGCACTAGCACAATGAAGCCAACCGCTTTGAACCGACGCGAGTATTTCGCCCCATAGAAGAAACAAGCAGCGGACAAAGGCAGATAATAGAATACGGTCTCGTTATCGTGGCCAAGAAAGTACCAATTCTGGAGCGTGGTATTTATCCGCATACCACTTGGACTGTCTTTGAATATGACAAAAGTAACGTAGTTCACGCCGCACATGATAAGGCCCCCCACAATGTATCCCAGGATGCATTCCCTGGGAGTTTTTGAAAGGCCCAAGCAAACCAACGACGCAAATCCAAAACCCCGAACAGTGTTGTAAAGAATCGAGACCATCCAGCCGTTTGAATCGTTTACGAGACTTGAATACAAGTAGTAGACGAAGAAGAAGCATGAGAAAGACACCCATCTGGCA
>CACZIP010000035.1 GCA_902781245.1 uncultured Coriobacteriaceae bacterium
CGAGCAAATCGGCGACGTTCTAAAAGCTGCCGACGATTTCGTGATTTGCGGACACGTCAGCCCTGATGGCGACTGCTTGGGCAGTCAGCTTGCCCTATGGCATGCGTTGCGCGCATTGGGTAAGAATGCAACGTGTGTGCTCGTCAAAGATGAGCCAATTCCAATCGACCTGGCTTTCATGCCGGGAATCGACAACATGGTGTTTGCGGGCGCGTTCGAAGGGCCTGCGCGGGTGTTTGTATGCGTCGACGTGCCAACGCGCGAACGCATAGGGCAGGCTGCTTGCGACATCCTCGACCGTTGCGAAACCTCGGTCACGATTGACCACCACGAGGTGGATTTCAACATGTGCGAGCACGTTTACGTCGACCCGGACAGCGCGTCTTCGTCGGTGCTTGTCTGGCAAGTAGTGAAGTATCTTGTTGATAAGCCTCCTCTTGAGAGCGCGTTGTGCGCGTATGTCGGCCTGGTAACCGATACAGGAAGTTTCAGGTACCAAAACGCCGATGCAGCTGCTTTCGCCTGTGCGTCGGATCTTGTCGGCTACGGCGTCGATCCATCGTACGTTGCGACTAACGTCTACCAGAATCGCACGCTTGCATCCGTGAAACTCGAGGCACTCGTGGCCAGCCGTTTTGAGCTGCTTCACGATGGTGAAGTTGCGCTTGGTTGGGTGTCGGCGAGCGAAATGGAAGAGCTTGGCGCAGTGAAAGCCGATGCCGACATGCTCATCGAGATATTGCGTTCGCTGCGTGGCGTGCGTATCGCATGTATGCTCAGGGAGCAAGATGGCGTGGTTCGCGGAAGCCTGAGGGCGAAAGACGATACCGATGTTGCTTCGCTTGCCTCCGAGCTTGGTGGCGGCGGTCACCGTGCGGCTGCGGGTTTGACCCTAGACCTGTCGCTCGATGAGGCCCAAGTGCTCATGCGCAGCAAGCTCGTTGAGCTTTTATCGAATGGTGGGGAAGCGTAGATGAAGCGCGGCTCTTCCGGCCTTTCTCTCATAGTTGGCGTCGACAAGCCCGAGGGCATGTCTTCGCATGATGTTGTCAATCGTTGCCGAAGGATCTTTGGCGAGCGTAGGGTTGGTCATACTGGCACGCTCGACCCGCTTGCAACGGGTGTTTTGCCCATATGCATTGGTCCTGCCACGAGGCTCGACCAGTTCATGACGTCTCACGACAAGCGTTACCGCGTCCGCATAGGGTTCGGCTACGAGACGACGACCGACGACAAGCTCGGGGAAATGACGACGAGCGCTGCTGTTCCAGCCTATCTTTTCGATGAAAAGTTCGCGCGCGAGCGCGTCGCAATGCTCGTACGCCAGCATACGCAAGTGCCTCCTCAGTACTCCGCCATCAAGGTCGATGGCAAGAAAGCATACGAGGTTGCCCGTTCCGGTGGAACCATTGAATTGGAACCGCGAATCATCGAAGTTTACGAAGCAGAGCTCATCGACATGCGCGAGGGCGAAGATGGGCTTTCGTTGCAGTGGACTGTTGATGTGTCGGTTTCGAAAGGCACTTATATCAGGTCGCTTGTGAGAGACCTCGGGAGGGAAGTGATGTGCCCGGCGCACGTCACGGCGCTCGAACGTCGTTCTGCCGGCAGAATCGAGCTGGGGCACTGCGTGAGCCTCGATGTGCTCGAGAACCTCAAGCAGGATGCAGCTCTCGATCCCGTGAGAGTGTTGGGTTACCGCCTTGCCTTCGGAGATCAGTATGAGCGGTTCGTGAATAGCGGCACGAAACTTTTCGCAGACCAAGTTGTCTTGCACGAGCAGCTTTCCATGCAATCAAGTGGGTATTCATGTCCGTGTACATCGAGTATATGCGAGAGCATGAACCCACCGGAAAACGGCGAAATCGTCTCCGTAATTGTCAACAATCGCTTGAAAGCCCTCTATTCGTACAACTCGAAGACAAACACTTGGATGCCTATGTGCGTGTTTTCAACTGCCATCTATAGAGGCTAGAAACTGTCTTTTTTGTCGAAATCGAGCCGTTCACGTTTAAGTTACGAGTTTTCAACGATTTCCAGAAGAAATAACTTTAGAATTTGGAAGTCTTGTTGGTTTCGTACTTACATGCCCAGTACGAAGGCAACATGAAAAGGTAAACCTGGTACAAGGAGGAATCGCGTGACTACTGCAGTAGCATGGATGGCCCCGATTTGCGCAGCAATTGGCATTTGCGTTGCGGGCTATCTGGGTAGCTGGGTCCTTAAGCAGGATCCGGGTCCCGACAAGATGAACAACATTTCCCTGAAGATTCAGCAAGGCGCCCAGGCGTTCCTGATGGCAGAGTACAGAATGCTCGCCATCTTCGTCGTGGTCGTTGCCGTCATCATGGGCTTCGCGCTTTCATGGTGGACCGCAGCAGCGTTCGTGACTGGCGCCATCCTTTCGGCTGCAGCCGGTTACGTTGGCATGTTCGTCGCCACGCGTGCGAACACGCGCACGACGCATGCGGCTGAGGAGAGCGTTGCCAAGGCGCTCAACGTGAGCTTCAAATCGGGCCTGACCATGGGTCTGTGCGTTGCTTCATTCGCTTTGATGGGTCTGTCCCTCTGGCTGATCCTGCTCGTCTTTGGCGTCGACACCACGGCGCTCATGCACGAGCACGTCGGCATGGTCGAAGGCTTCGCCACCGGCGCTTCCGCCGTGGCCCTGTTCGCCCGTGTTGGTGGCGGCATCTACACCAAGGCTGCCGACGTGGGCGCTGACCTCGTCGGCAAGGTCGAGGCTGGCATCCCTGAGGACGACCCGCGCAACCCGGCCACCATCGCCGACAACGTCGGCGACAACGTCGGCGACGTTGCGGGCATGGGTTCCGACCTGTTCGAGTCCTACACGGGCTCCATCCTCGCTCCGACGATTCTTGCTGCGACCTTTGCCGAGCTCGGTTACTTCGGCGCGTTCGGCAGCATTGACATGACGTGGGCCATCGTTACTCCGGTCATCATTGCTGCGTGCGGCATCATCACCTCGATCATCGGCCTGTTCGCTGTTCGCGCCAAGGAAGGCGCCGAACTGCACAAGGCGCTCAACCGCGGCACCTATCTGGCTGCCGTCATCGAGATCATCGCGATCTTCGTGATCTTCTTCCTCTGGAACGGCCAGTCCGAGATTGGCCAGCCCATCTACCTGTTCGGTTCAGTCATCTGCGGTCTGCTTGCCGGCCTCCTGATCGGCAAGACCACCGAGTACTTCTGCTCCGATCAGTACAATCCGGTTCACAAGCTCGCCGAGGCTTCCGAGACCGGCGCTGCTACCAACATCATCGAGGGTCTTTCGACGGGCATGCTCTCGACGATCATTCCGATCCTTCTCGTTTCGTTCGCCATCATCGGCGCGTACACCTTCGGCAACATGGCATTCGCCACGCCTGATGGTCAGTCCATCATGGCTGGTCTGTTCGGCGTCGCTCTCGCCGCAACGGGCATGCTGTCCAACACCGCCATCACCATCGGCGTCGACGCATATGGCCCCGTTGCCGACAACGCAGGCGGCATTGCCGAGATGTCCGGTCTGCCCGAGGAAATCCGTGAGCGCACCGACTCGCTCGACGCTGTCGGCAACACGACGGCTGCTATCGCCAAGGGCTTTGCGATTTCGTCCGCTGGCCTGGCTGCCATCTCGCTGTTCGTCTCCTATCAGGCAACCATGCACCATGCCGATCCGACGTTCAGCCTGACGCTGACCAACCCGCTGATCGTTGCCGGTATCTTCATCGGCGCTATGATTCCGTTCATGTTCGCTGCTCTGACCATGGGCGCCGTTTCTCAGGCTGCGCATGCAATGGTCGAAGAGGTCCGTCGTCAGTTCCGCGAGATTCCGGGCATCATGGAGTACGAGGCCGAGCCCGAGTACGACAAGTGCGTCGCCATCTCCACTCAGTCCGCTCTTAAGAAGATGCTGCTTCCCGGCCTGCTCGCCGTCGTGATTCCGATTGCCATCGGCTGTTTCGACCCGGCCATGCTCGGCGGCTTCCTCGCCGGCGCCGTTTCGACCGGCATGCTGCTCGCCATCTTCATGTCGAACTCCGGTGGTGCATGGGATAACGCCAAGAAGTACATCGAGGGCGGCCATCATGGCGGCAAGGGCTCCGAGGCCCACAAGGCTGCTGTTGTCGGTGACACCGTCGGTGACCCGTTCAAGGATACCTCCGGTCCTTCGATGAACATCCTCATTAACCTCATGACGATCATCTCGCTGACCTTCAGCCCGCTGTTCATCATGATTCAGTCGATGCTCTAAGAACAAGAAACATCGCAACTCGGAAGACCCGCCTGCAAAGGCGGGTCTTTTTGTTATAAGGAGTGGATGCGTGGTGTTCCGCCGCTATTGGGGAATGGCACAGAGCTCCCAGGGAATGCTGTGCCATTTAAGTAATGCTGTTTAAACGATTGGTTTGTGGGCGGCGCGTTTGGCGTTGAGGGTGTTTTGCAACTCGACGGCGGCGGCGAACATGATTTCGCGCTCATCTGGATCGAGCGCCGCATCTGGTTTCATGTTGGCGTTCATTGCGGTGAGGGTGTCTTCCAAGTCGCCAATTTCGAGTTCTTCTACGAGGAAGGAGATGGTGCGAGCACGGTCTTCGCCATCGGAGAACGTGGCCGATGTCAATGCGCCAGCAGCTCGCGGAACTGCTGCCGAAGCGTCTGCGACGATCTGCGCAGGAGTTGCGTCGGGATTCTTCTCGAGCGCATCGAGCAGAATGCTTGCCAGTTGCCCGTTAGCAGGGTCATGCCATTGGGTTTGCGCAAGCGAGTCAATATGCTCGAGCGCCATCTGGGGATTTTGAGCAAGCAAGCTGATGAGCCTGCGTTCGAAGCGGCGTCGGCTCTTCTCGCTTTCAGACAGCGTTATAGGAGCCGCGTCCGTTTCAGTTTTAGCGGAAGGAGCATCGCTCCTGCTGTAAGTGCGGGGCGGCTGAAGATTGCCAAGTGCATCGAGCACGTCCTGCTCGCGCATTTTAAGGCGTCCTGCCAGCTGAATCGCGTAGTCTTTCGCAAGCAGCGAGGACTTGATGGGTGCAAGCACCGAAAGAGCATCGGACAATGCGCGCGTGCGTCCTTCAGCTGAGGACAGGTCATGCCGGGCGAGGCGTCGTTCGATGCCATACGAGATGAGCGGTTTGGCGCTGTCGACGAGTTCGCGCAACGCATCGCCACCTCGTTGGGAGACGAAATCAGCGGGGTCGAGGTCGTCGGGAAGCGTCACAGCACACAGCTCTACGCGTGACTTACCAGCTTCAGGTGTCATGCTCTCGTCGATGAACTCAAGTGCGCGGTCTGCTGCTCGTTGACCGGCCGCATCGCCATCGAACAAGTACACGATGCGCTTTGAGGCGTGGCGCGAGATGATGCGAATATGCTGCAACGTCAATGCCGTGCCAAGTGTGGCGACGGCGTTGCAAATGCCGCTTTCGTGCAAGGCGATGACGTCGGTATAGCCTTCGACGATGATGGCGACACCAGTGCTGGTCATCGCTCCTTTAGCCTTGTCGAGGCCATAGAGCACGCTCGACTTGTGGAACAGTGGAGTCTCCTGCGAATTAAGGTATTTCGGTTCCCCCTGACCTATGACACGTCCTCCGAATGCGATGCATTCGCCCTGAGGGTCGTTGATGGGGAACATCACACGATTGAAGAAGCGGTCGCGCAACCGACCGTTATCTCCGGCGAGCGCCACGTTCGCCTCGATCATCTCGTCGGCGGTAAATCCTTTGTCCAGCAGATGCCGCACGAGTGCCATTCTCCCAGGCGCAAAGCCGAGATGCCATTTCTTGGGGACGTTGCCTCCGAAGCCGCGCGAACCCAGATACGAGCGGGCAGCAGCCGCTTCGCTCGATTTCCCACGCATGAGTTGGGAATGGTAGAAGTCGTCTGTTGCGGCGCACACATCGCGCAGCCGTTGCTTGCGACTCGAGGACACGCCTTGTCGCCCAGATTCCTTGATATCGATGTGGGCGCGTTCGGCAAGAGAACGAACAGCGTCGGGGAAGTTGACATCGTCAATCTTCATGATGAAACCGAAGACGTCGCCACCTTCGCCGCATCCAAAGCAGTGCCAAAGCTGTGTCGATGGGTCGATCTTGCACGAGGGCGTCTTCTCGTTGTGGAACGGGCAACAGCACCAGAAGTCACGACCGCGTTGCCTCACGGGCACGCGCTCGCCGAACAATGCCACGATATCAGTTGCTTCGCGGACTTTTTGTATGTCTTCGTCGCTTATTGCCATGCAGTTATAATAGCGCAAACGAAGATTGGAGCGACAAGCATGAGCGCGAGCAAGATACCCTATTTGGAATTGAATCCTGAAATCGAAGAAGCCATCAAGCACGATCGTGCGACAGGGCGCCAAAATCCCTATGCGTTCAACGACGAAAACGTCACGCGGCGCGAGAACAATCCACATGATCGCGCGACGCTCACGAGGACAGCATTCGCACGTGATATTGAAAAGATCATCAACATCCCTGCGTACAACCGTTACGCCGACAAGACGCAGGTGTTCTCGTTCGTCGAGAATGACGATATCTGCCGGCGCGGTCTGCATGTCCAGCTTGTGAGCCGCATTGCCCGCGGCATCGGTGAGCTGCTCGGCTTGAATCTCAAGCTCATCGAGGCCATTGCCCTCGGCCACGACTTGGGGCACACGCCGTTCGGCCATGCAGGCGAGCGCTATCTGTCCGAAAACTACGAGCAGAGAACGGGGCTGTGCTTCAGGCACAACGTGCATTCCGTGCGCGTCATGGATCAGCTCTACCGCCGTAACATCAGCCTTCAGACGCTCGATGGCGCGCTATGCCACAACGGGGAATTCGCTCAGAAGGTGCTCTATCTCGGCGACTGCTCGTCGTTCGACATGCTCGACGAAAACGTCAAAAGATGCACCGAGGACTCGAAGGAAATTAAGAAGCTCAGGCCATCGACGCTCGAAGGTTGTGTCGTGCGCGTGTGCGACATGATCGCCTATATCGGGAAGGACCGCCTCGATGCCATAGACGTTGGCGTTATCGACTCTTTGTCGATATTCGATTCTGATTACATCGGCCGCACGAACGCTCAAATCATCAGCAACATGACGGTCGACATCGTCAACAACAGCTACGGGTGCGATCGCATCTCCATGAGCGAAGAGGCTTTCCAAGACATCGTCAAAGCCAAGAAGCAGAACTACGAGAAGATCTACTTCAAGGAAGGTACCGTCTCGGAGTTCGAGAACATCGTTCAGGAGATGTTCTCTGAAATGTACGAGCGTTTGCTCTCGGACTTGCTTGCAGGGGACGAGTCGTCGCCGGTGTTCCGCCATCATGTCGATGGGCTCGTAGCGAAAAGCACATCGGTGAAACGCGACGAATATCTTGCCGAAGAGCCGAATCGCATCATCGTCGACTACATTTCGTCGATGACGGACAGCTACTTCATAGCGCTGTACCATCATCTGTTCCCACAAAGTGAAAAACGCCTATTCAAGCGCGAATATTGCGATGACTTGAAGTAATATACGTATGCTTGTCAAACAACTTGAAAACCGCAGAAGGAAGTTTCAATGCTGAAGATCATCGAATCGCCCGATCCGATTCTCAACCAGGTGTGCGAACCATGCATTCCAGGGGATAAGAGCCTGAAGAAGCTCGCAAAGCAAATGGAAAAGGCAATGTACGCCAATGATGGCGTTGGCATTGCGGCACCACAGGTGGGCGTTCTGAAGCGCATCATCGTCATCGATGTTTCGCCCGAGGATGTGCGCGATCCGCTCGTGCTCGTCAATCCCGAGATTCTCGAGTTGTCAGGCGATCCCGAGATCGAAGATGAAGGTTGCCTTTCCTGTCCTGGGATCTCAGTGCCAATCGAACGCCAGCCATGGGCGCGTGTGGGCTTCTACGATCTCGATGGCGAGAGATGGGAAGTCGAAGGCGATGGGCTTCTTGCACGTTGTCTCCAGCATGAAATCGACCATCTTGACGGTAAAACCCTCTTCGAAAGTGCATCGCCGCGCGAGCGCATCCGTGCGCTTTCGGCATACGAAGCTGCGAAGCGCGCCGGTGCCAAACCTGGCCAAACTTCGATTCCCGAGCCGAAGGTCCGATAATGCGCGTTGTTTTCATGGGGACTCCGAGCTTGGCGGCAACGGTGCTCGAAAAGTTGGCCGATGCCTTTGACGTTGTAGGTGTGTACTCGCGTCCTGATGCTGTGCGCGGCCGCGGCAAGAAGCTCGAAGCTTCACCTGTTAAGCAAACCGCCCTCGAACGTGGAATCGACGTATTCACGCCGGAGACGCTGCGAGATGCTGAAGTGCTCGACGAGCTGAGGTCTTTGAATCCCGATGTGATCTGCGTTGCAGCTTATGGGTCGGTTCTTCCGCCGGAAGCCCTCGAGATTCCGCGGTACGGGTGTTTGAATGTACACACGTCGCTTTTGCCGCGATGGCGGGGTGCTGCGCCCATGCAGCGCGCAATTCTCGAGCGTGACGACAACGTGGGCGTTTGCATCATGCGAATGGAAGAAGGTCTTGACACAGGTCCATATTGCAAGCGGGTCGAATTCTCTCTTGACGACATGTATCTCGACGATGTTGAGCGCGCGTTGTCGGAGGCAGGCGCAGACGCGCTGGTTGAGGCGCTCGAAGGGCTTGAGTCAGACGGACTCGTCTGGACGGAGCAGCCTGAGTCAGGCGTGACATACGCTGCGAAAATCGAGAAGAGTGAGCTTGCACTCGATGTTGACGATACGGCAGCGGGTTTCTGCGCGAAAGTCCGCGCATCGAGTCCGGCGCATCCAGCTCATGCGCTGATCGCTGGTCGTGGCGTGACGGTCGTCCGTGCTTCTTGCGTGGAAGACGAGCAAGGCCTCGAGCTTTCCAGCGAGCTTCAACCAGGTGAAGGCGTCTTCAGAGCTAAGCGCTTGTTTGTCATGGCATCTGATGCTCCTGTCGAGATCGAGATGCTCAAGCCTGATGGAAAGAAGATCATGGATGCCCGTTCGTTTGCCGCAGGCATCCAAGGAATAAAGAACAGCACTATTACGTGGGGGAAAGCATGAGCGAAGAGCGTGCGAACACTGATGACAATGTTAAAGATAGCGGGAAGCGAAGCGAAGAGCGCCGGTCGTGGGTTCCGAACAGGCAAGAGCGTCGTGTGAAGAGCAAGAAGGCGTTCGATCGTCAGAAGATGAATCATCTTGTCAACGACGAGAAGCCGACCTACAAAGGTGAGCTCGACCCGCGCAAAAAAGATCCGGACAAGAAACCGCGTTCGATTTCGCGTTCGGAAGAAAAGCTCATGCAGAAAGCCGAGAAGCTTGCTGCTGCGGAAGGAAACGACCGCGAGCGCTACCGGGTCGTCATAACCGATTTTCGCGATCAGTACGAGAAATGCCAGGCGAGCCCAGGCCGCCTTGGAGCCCTCTATGCAACACAGCAGGTGCGTAGGCGCAAGGCGTTTGCACAGGAAGTTATCGAGTCGACGATTGACCGCTCGAAGCTGTCGGCGCAGGATCGCGCGTTTGCCACGCTGCTCACCTTGGGCGTTGTCAGCACCCAAGGGTCGCTTGACGATGTGATTGACCGTGCACTCGCAAGCCCCCGCGACATCAAGCCCGATGTGCGCGATGCGCTGCGCATCTCGACGTACGAGGTCATCTATCTGCGCAAGGCGCCGCATGCAGCGGTGGACCAGGGAGTCGAGCTCGTGCGCGCGGTTGCGCCGAGTGCTTCCGGTCTTGCAAATGCGGTGCTGCATCGCATTTTGAAGATGGCTGACGTCTTCCCGTTCGGAGATCCGACGAAGGACCTCGAGGCGCTCGCGCTCAATTACGCATTCCCGACATGGCTCGCAAAGCAGCTCATCGAGGATTTGGGCCCGCAGGCTGCCGTCGAGTTGATGAGGGCGTCGAACGACCCAGCGCCGCTCTTCGTGTGTGTGAACGCCATCAAGGCGACCGACGAGGAAGTCGTTTCGCTTTTCGAGGAAGTCGGTGCGGATATGTCGCCTGCAGGCGCAGGTGGCATCGAGCCAGCAGGATGCTACCGGGTTTCCAATTCGCGCGTGTTGGCCGATGGTCGCATCAGGCGAATGTTCCAACAGGGAAAGATACTCGTGTCTGACGCAGCGGCGCAATCCGTTGCTGCAGCAGTTCTCGAAGATGGAGATCCCGGTCCGCTGCTCGAAGTGGGGGCAGGTCGCGGAACGAAGACGATCATGCTGCAATCTGGCTGCCAGAGGAAGTTCGGTCACCAGATGGAGTTGACGTCCATGGACAGCCACTCCTTCAAGTCCGATTTGCTCAAAGAGCGGGCAGACGAATACGGTGTCAAGATCGATGATGTCGTGACTGGCAATGCAACGCGTCTTGATTCGGTCATGCCCGAGCGCATGTTCAAGACCATTTTCATCGATGCGCCCTGCTCGGGTCTCGGCACGCTCAGGCGCCATCAGGAGATTCGCTGGCGTGTCACGCCCGAGCACATCGATGAGCTGGCGGAGACGGGCTTGGCCTTGCTCAAATCAGCAGCAAATCATGTTGAAATCGGCGGTCAGATCGTTTACGCCACATGCACTGTCACCTATGCAGAGAATAACGGAGTAGTGAAAGCCTTCCTCGAGAGCGAAGAAGGGTCGAGCTTCAAACTTGCACCCATCAACGGCAAGGCTGCGTTCGTGTCGCAGATAACGACTGATTCGCCCGACGCCCATTTTGCGGTCAAGTTCGTGCGGAAATCGTAGGTTAAATTTCGAAACATTCGCAGGATGTACGTGTAAAATACGGCAATTATAATCAGCGATAGCAAGAGAGGTTTTCAATGGAAGAGCCGAACATCAAGGAAGTTGCAGGCCGCATCCGCGCGTTGCGCGAAGACTTCGACCTCACTATGCAGGAAATGGCAGATGCAACAGGCCGTTCGGTTGCCGAGTATGCGGCGCAGGAAAGTGGTGAGCAGGACCTCTCGTTCACGTTCCTCTACAAGTGCGCCAAGAAGCTCGGTGTCGACGTCATCGAGCTTCTGACGGGCGAGACGCCGCACCTGAAAGGCTATTCGCTCGTACGGGCGGGCGATGGATTGTCCATCAAGCGCCGTGCGGGCTTCGAGTACCTGCACAAGGCTCCGCACTTGGGCAACAAACTTGCCGAGCCGTTCGTAGTCACCGCTCCGTATCTTGAAGAGGAGCAGGACAAGCCCATCCACCTCTCGTATCACAAGGGCATGGAGCTCGACTACATCATCTCGGGCAAGCTCCGTTTTGCCTACGAGGAGAATATCGAGGAAGTTGGCCCTGGTGACACGCTCATGTACGATTCGGGCCGTGGTCATGGCATGATAGCCATTGGGGGAGAGCCCTGTGTGTTCCTCGCAATCGTGATGGTGCTGGGTCTGATCGTGATTTGGATGTTGTTAAAGCGGAAAAATTATGCTGAGGAGTCATAGAAACATAGCGCGCTCATCCAGGAAGTTG
>CACZIP010000036.1 GCA_902781245.1 uncultured Coriobacteriaceae bacterium
AGGGAGTGGCCCGTCGGGTTACCCAACAGCGTAATCAAACGCGTGCGTCCGCTCGTCTCGTTGATGCCCAGCACGTTCGCTCCGCCCGTTTCCTTAAATCGATTAACGATTGTTTCCAACTCGAATTCTACTGTTTCTCTTTTATCCCTGGCCGGACAAGTGTCGATTGTCAAAGGCGCAAATCTACCAAGCAGCTCGTTGGTGCATAAGGCCAAGAATATTTACCGCATCTTCTTGGTTATCGATTTCGTAGACGACGATGAAGGGGTTGACTATCAGCTTTCTTACACACGGACCATACTGTTCAACGATAGATTCGGACAAATTGGAAGAACCGAGATCCGGAAAATCAGAAAGCTGTTCGATTCGGCGCCTAACCTCGCGTCGTTTGCTGGCAAGCTGTATCGAACGCACATCCTCGATGAATTGTTCGGTGTAGCGAATCTCAGGCATGAGAAGTAGCTCGTTTCTCGATCTCCTCCCACGCGGCATCGCCCACGATATAGCGCCCTTCGGCAATATCGGCTCGTCCACGTTCTATTACTCCAGCAATAAGGGCGTCCTCGACCGCTTGCTCGACGGCTTCTCGTATGCGTTTCTCAAACATTTCTTCAGATGCAAAAATAAAAGCGCCTACCCCGTTTTCGGTAATGCGAACTATGTCATGACGAGCAGCTTCTTTTACTTCTGCCGTTTTCTTCTGCAAAGCAGTTACGGGATAAATCGGGTTGAGGGTCTTCATGATTATTCCTCCGATTGAATCTTTTATCCTCTTATAGTATGCATTATTATCTAACTATTATCAATATTTCTATTGAACTCACGTTTATCAATTCGAATCCCAGCGTCCTCAAAATACAGATTGGCTGCACGAAGACTCTTCCTCGTGCAGCCAATCTGAACTGGTAGGGGCGGTGGGACTCGAACCCACAAGACCAAGGTCGGCGGATTTTAAGTCCGCTGCGTCTGCCAATTCCGCCACGCCCCCACGTATGCATAATTCAACCAGGTAGAAATATGCATTGCTATTGTGCCACAGGTTGGCGCCGCGCGTCAGCGAGAAGCCGTCGCCAACACCACGCCTTGAAGGATATCCGACTCGCTGACGGTGAACTCGTCTATGCCGGCCACTTCCATGATCTGCTGCAAAATCACGACACCTGCGAGGATCACAGGTGCGCGCTGCGGGTTCAAGCCGACGATTCTCTGGCGGTCCGCAAGCGGCATGTCCTGGAGCTTCGCGATGAGCGCGTCGAGGTCGGCACGCGTTACCACAGCTCCATGCACGCGCGTCGAGTCGTAGACTTCCATTTCCTCCCGCATCGACACGATGCTCGTAGCAGTACCCGCAACGGCAATGACGCGGCCGGCCATGTAGCCGCCCTCGATCAGCATGCCCAGATATTCGGCCATCTCGTCGGCGATCCACTCGGCAGCTTTCCCAACGAGCTCGGCACCCGGCGGATCCTGCGTGAAGAAACGATCGGTCACACGGCGGCATCCGATTTGGAACGAATGGGCATGCTCGAGCGCACCGCCCGCCATGCCAGCGATTATCTCGGTTGAGCCGCCGCCCACATCGATGACAACGGCCTTCTCGCCGGGAAACGCGGATGTGGCACCCGAGAACGACAGCGCCGCCTCGCGCTCGCCCGGAATGATGTGCAGCTCGACTCCCGCTTTGCGCAAACGCTCGACGAGCTCGTCTGAATTGGCGGCATCGCGCGCAGCCGACGTGGCGATTGCGCGCGTGGTGACAGGAGCGCCCTCTTCTTCGAACTGCGCAATCGTCGTAGCGAACTCGTCAACCTTCGCCCCGACACGCTCGATGGATTCCGCAGCAAGACGACCCGACGCATCCACGCCAGTACCGAGGTTGGTAATGGCGATATCGCGCGCGACGTTCTCGATGGCGCCCGCCTCGTCCACGTCCGCGACGAACAACCTGCTCGTCACCGTGCCGATGTCGATTGCCGCATAACGCCCCGGCTTGTAGAGACCAACGCTCATGATGAGCCCCTTTCACAAACACGCGGATGGCACACTGTTCCCAGGGAACTCTGTGCCACCTTGAAACAACTCACTGCAATCAATTCGATTATTCAACCCCGAAGAACGCGTCGAGGAACGGCGTGTACCACTCTTCGGGCGCCTTGACGCTGCTCGAGAGCACGTTGCCTTCTACGTCGGAAGCGCCATGGATGTCCTCGAGCGTATCCTCGGACAGTCCGGTCACGACGGCGGTTTCCTCGCCCGCTTTGATGTAGCCGTACTTTTCGCGCACGGCATCTTCCATGCCGGCGTTGCTGGCCAACGAGTCGTTCTCGAAGTCAATCGCGTTGTTGCGCTCCTCGACGATCGAGTACTCGGCAACCAGACGGTCGTGCTCACGTTGCGCCTGATAGTACTGTTGCGCTGGCACGTAAAGGAAAACCGCGACCAAAGCCACGCACAGCACCGCCGTTGCAACCTTCAACGCACGCGGGCTCAGGGGGATGTTCGAGAACCACCCGGCAGGATTGATCTTCGCAGAAACGGGTCCAGCCTCGGAAACGCGCTGCATGCGGGCCGATTTGCGGTGCGTCGAGCCCATCTTGCCTTCGTAGAGCGCAGCGCGCGGGGCGCCTTCAGGCTCTGCCGCATAATCATGGGATTGCGAAATGGCTACCTGACGGTCGAACATCTTGTCGGCGCGGGCCTTCGTACGCTGGCGCTTGCGCTCTTCGCGTGCAGCCGATTTCTGCTTGCGGCTATCGTTCGCCGTCGATTTCTGCTTGCGATCATCGCGCGCAGACGTCTTCTGCCTGCGCTCTTCGCGCGTGCTCGATTTCTGGGATTGGGAGGATCTGCCCGAACGGGAATCTTGAGCCGTACGACCCGACCGACTCGAGCGCGCAGTTAGCCGGCGCGATTCGCGTGTTGTTTCGGTTTGTTCCGATCCACTGCGTCTCGTGCTGCGTTTCTGGGAGTTTTGAGACGGTCTACGTGTCATGTTCTGGCTATTTTTCCTCTAGGTCGACTATACCCAAATCTTCGATATATGCGACCCACTTCTCAAATGATTCATCACTTATTGCGTGTTCCATAAGACACGCCTCATCTTCGGCAACATCCTCCGGAATGCCAACGGCTTGCGAGAGGAATGCTGTCAAGTAACGATGGCGCCTGAAAACCGACTGGGCGTATTCATAGCCTTCTTTGGTGAGGGTCACATCGCCGTAGTACGGCTGAGTGGCAAGCTTCTTCTCCTTCAGCAACCCAATGGCTTTGTTAACGGAAGCTTTCGAGACGCCCATGTGGTTTGCGATATCGACCGAGCGGACGGACTGTTCGGCCGTACCGCCAAGCATGACGATTGCCTCAAGGTAGTCCTCGTGCGACATGGAAACTTTTACCATTACGACCTCTTCTCGACCAGTTCCCTCCATAATACCATTCCACAATGGTTTTCATGGAGCGATGGGACGATATGGCAATCGACGGCGCCCCAATGGTGCATTGTCACTATATACTGGTGTGCATTGGAAATTTCAGGCAAGGAGGCCTGCTATGACTGACAACCGTTACATCGACACCCGCGGGGCATCCGAGCGCCCTGTCTCGTTCACCGAGGCCGTCGTCGACGGCTTGGCTGCAGGCGGCGGACTGTACGTTCCCGAGCGCGTGCCCGAGCTGACGCTCGACGAGGTCTGCGCCCTCGCCGAGCTTCCCTATGCGAAACGTGCTGCGTGGATCTACCGCGCTTTCGAGGTCGACCTGACCGACGAGCAGCTCGAGAAGATCACAACCGAAGCATACGGCAGCCAGTTCGACGATGAGGCCATCTGCCCCATCACCTCGCTTGGCGACGATGTCCACATGCTCGAGCTGTGGCACGGCCCGACAAGCGCCTTCAAGGATATGGCGCTGCAGTGCCTGCCGCGCTTCTTCAGCGTCAGCGCCGCGGAGCTGCGCGAACGCGGCAAGCTCGACGACACGCACATGATCCTCGTCGCGACATCCGGCGACACGGGCAAGGCGGCCCTCGAGGGCTTCCGCGACGTCGACGGCGTCTCGATCGGCGTCATGTATCCCAACGGCGGCGTGAGCGACATCCAGTTCAAGCAGATGGCAACTCAACGCGGCGGAAACGTCATCGTCTGGGGCGTTCGCGGCAATTTCGACGATTGCCAGACCGGCGCCAAGAACGTGTTCAACGACGAGGCGTTCGCGACCCAGCTGCACGAGCAATTCCGCGTAGCCCTGTCGAGCGCGAACTCCATCAACTGGGGACGTCTCATGCCCCAAATCGTCTACTACATCTCCGCGTACGCCCAGCTCGTCGCCGATGGCAAGATCGAACGCGGCAGCGAGATCGACGTCTGCGTTCCGACCGGCAACTTCGGAAACATCCTCGCGGCATACTACGCCAAGCGCATGGGCACGCCGATTCGCCGACTGCTGTGCGCCTCGAATGAGAACCGCGTGCTCACCGACTTCATCAACACTGGCACCTACGACATCTCCGAGCGCACGTTCGTGAAGACGCCATCGCCCTCGATGGACATCCTGGTCTCGTCGAACCTCGAGCGCCAACTCTTCGAGTTGACCAACCGCGACGCTAATGCCATCAAGGGCTGGATGGACGACTTGCGCGAGAAGCGCGGCTTCCGCGTCGACCGCGACACCTTCGGCAAGATGCGCGAGCTCTACGTTGCCGACTCGGTCGACAACGAAACCTGTCTGGCAACCATCCGCGAAGTGTTCGCCAGCAAGGGCTACCTCATGGACCCGCACACTGCCGTTGCCTACAAGGTTGCCGAGAACCTTCGCGAAGACGGTGTCCCGGTCGTCGTCGCGTCGACCGCCCACTGGGCGAAGTTCGGCAACAACGTGTATCGAGCCCTCCATTCCCTCAAGCTGTCCGACCCCCTGCCCGAACCGGTTGCTTCGTTGACCGGATGCGCACTCAACCAACTCATCGTCGACGAGACGGGAGCGCATCGTGCACCTGCAGGTCTCGCCGAGCTGGACGACCTGCCCATCCGCTTCACCGAAGTCATCGATGGCACGACCGAAGCCATCGGGGCGGCTGTCTGTGAATTTTTACGTGAACAGGCTGAATAATCCACTTCGAGTATTATCTCTGAATTGTTATAATGGCTCTATCGTCAACGATTAGAACAGAGGAGCATCAATGAGCAGCAAGATGAACTTGCACCCGATCATCCGCCTCGCCGTCATGAGCGAGGACTCGGACAGCAACTCCCAATTCGGCCGCGGCATCGCCAACCTCTGCCTCGGCGTGCGCGAGAAGGGCTCCCTGAACGCCGCCGCCAAGAGCATGAAGATGGCTTACAGCAAGGCATGGCGCATCATCAAGGAGACCGAGGCGGCGCTCGGCATCCAGCTGCTCGATCGCGACGGCGCCCACGGCTCGACGCTGACCGCCGAAGGCGACAAGCTGCTCGACGCCTATCTTGAGGTTGATGAGAAGCTCCAGAAGATCGCCGAGGAAGAGTTCGCAAAGCGCTTCGCGTAAACACTATCTCAGCCCGCCATCTGTTCAACCGAACAGCTCCACGCTGTCTGGCCGTCTTCGACCACCGGTGTGAACGACACCACGAACCGCGTTAGGTTTCCACCTGCGCGGTTCTTGTTTTCTTGCTCAACCTCGGCAGCGTCATCGTCCCCGAACGGATGCAAGCACCCAAAACAAGTCTTCGCGTCGTCGAACGCAAGGCTATTGCACACCGGACATGCTTTCATGGCCATCTCCTCCCCACACGAACTGCCGTCCGTCACGCGAATGCGAAAGCTCGAGAACGTCGCCCGTAGTCGGCCACCATTCACGCGACGAATATCTCTCGATCACTGCAACCGCCTTCCGATTCCTCATGCGACGCCTCGGCGGCACGTCTCGGAGCGACTCGAGCACTGTGCCATCAGCTGCGACGAACGCAACGTCGATTTGGCGGTGCATCGTGAACGTATGCACATCGTTGCAAGGCACGAGCAGCAACACGCAATCGAAAGAATCTCTCCCAGCAAGACCACGAAGCCTTGCAGCTAGCGAACAGGCAATCTCGACTTTCATCGGCTCACGCACCTCATCACGACACTCGTCGAACCGCCGACTTGCGTCGCCGTCATGACAACCTGGGCGTAAAGCCCCTCGTTCTTGACATACGTCTTCCCGTCGATCCCGCCAAGGTTTACTGCTGTCCAACCTTTCACTTCCATGATCTCGTCGATCGAGGTAATGGTCTCGTCGGGTTCGCCATCGATGGAGAACCCGACCACCATCCCATCATCTGAGACGCGCACATCTCGGGCACCGGACGGCAAACCCGCTTCCTTTGCAAACTGCACCGGCGCTGTCGACGCAACCCCACCGAGACGAGCCTCGATTTCATCGAGAGCCGCATCAGGCGTGCTGGCGTCTTGCGCGAAGGGAAACGAGGAGTGTACCCGCGCGCTTTCCCCCGTTGTCCGCTCTGGTAAATCAGACCCGATTACCACAGGGCAGAAAACGATCGCCGCGACGATTGCAATCGCCAGAACGAGCCGCCTGCTTTGGATTGCCGAAGAACCGGCCTGCGTCATACGATCACCCCCGGCTTGTACGAATCGACGACATAAGAGGTCGTGTGCTCGAGCTGTGGCATCGAGACGCCGAACACCTCCGAGCGCAAGCCCATCCCGAACAACGTCGGTTGGAAGCCGAGTGTCACGCGGTATTCGTCGAAATCCGCACCGACTTTCGCATAGGCCACGCTCACGTCGAGGTTTTGGTCGTCGAGTTGCGAACGCACTGCCTGCTCGACTGAAGCGCACGCCTGCCCGGAACCCTCCCCGTATGCCGGCGATGCCGCATACACGCGGACCGCTTCATGAGCCACGCGATCGAACACGGCGCATTGGTAGAAGAAGGTGCAAGCATTAACCGCTATGACTGCAACCACGATGAGCGCCGGCATGGCCACCGCCATCTCGACGGTCATCTGCCCGCCTTCGTCCACGGCCGTCCTTTTTGCGAAACCACGTGCTACACGCTTCATCACTCCCATACGCGCACTCCTGTCGTGTCGACGTAGTACGACCTGATCCGACCGAACAGCTCGACGATCGACCCCGATGCCCATTCGCGCACTTCCTTCGGTATCGGCACCGTCACGGGTATGGACGGACCTCCGTCTCCGAAAAGCTCTATGGAGGCGATTTCGACCGAATCGCCAAGCTCGTCAACCTGGGCGAGCGCTGTGCGCTCCGCATCGGTCAACACTGACGAAAACAGATCGGTCGACATCATCGGATGGGCAACGACATGCTGCTTCACCGACAGATACCCGCTTCCAAACGAACCCTCGTCCTTCGCGGCAACGTGCGCGGAATTCACGAGCAGCGGCTTGAGGGCTCCAATCTCCGCCGGCTGCAAACCCACTTGCTCGATAGCATCCGACAGCTTCCCTGACGCCCATGTGCCCAAACCACTCGCGCTCGCAAGCGGAAGGACATCAAGCCCCCGCTCGACTCCATCGAGCAAAGAAGCCTGACCATCGGAGTACGCCTTGAGCATCCACGACCAAGCGTCGAGCACCATGCCTGCAGCTCCAATTGCCGCTCCCCCGTCTTCGCGAAGCCCGTCGAGAAGCGAGTTCACAACGGTTCGGCCCTCGTCGCTCCCTTCGTCCACAAGCGTTGATGCAGCAACGGCCGCACGTGGCCCCAGAGAACCTCCGCTCCTGACGAACGAACTGGAGAAACCGCCAGCCGCAGATGTCGAACCCGCGTTCACGACGAGTGCAATCGCCCCGTAGCGTCCAGGAGGCTTCGGTTCTATGCGCTTGCCTACCGTCTCGCGCGCGGCTTCCGCGAGCTTGCCGAACAACCCGCTTACCTGCTCCTCCACTTGCGATTTCGGGAGGTCAGCATCATGGCGGGCACGTTGATAGACCGCCGCCTCGTCGGCAACGGCTTCGTAGTGGTATTCGAACCCGTTCTCGATCGAGGTCGACGCTGCGGCGACCTTGCCCATACTCGCTGCCGTGAACCCGCAGACGGGACATGTCTCGAAATCCCCAGCCTCCATTTGCGCAATCGAGCCACGCTCCAAACTCGCCGCAGCTTCGGGGCATCCCGGCCAGGCGTGCATCACCAATGCGCCGGACTCCGCCTCCGTTATCGGGTAGACCGGATCGGTGTACAGGGATGTGAAACGCATTTCAGCAGTGTTCGACGGGAGATGGGGGAAGTTGGCCTCGAACGATTCCTCACTCTCATGAACGTATGCGCCTTTAAGCTCCTCGACCACGAAGCGGTAGAAATGCGTGCGCAGCGCGGAGCGGGCTTGCTCGTCGAGCGAGTAGTCGGCAGGAGCCTCTGTCTCGAGACGCACCCTGTAATATGCCTTCGCGCGCGACAGGGCAACCGAGAACGACCACGCATCGACGCTCGTGTAAAGCGGGTTGCTCCCACCCGAAAGCCCTGCGAGATGCCCAGCCCTCTCGTACATGCAATACGACGGATTGTCGCCGCAGTCGCGCCTGAACGCACGCTCTTTCGAACGGTTCGCCTCCTGAGCCGCCTCTTCGGCCCGCTTCGCCTTCTCCCGGATTTCGTCAGCTTGCTCATCGATGTCCTCGAGCAACTCGGATGCCTTCGCATCGGCGCTGACGCTGATTGACTCGCCTTTCGTATCCACCAGTATGCCGATGCCGATGCAATCGGCGCCGTCGGAATCGCCGTCGTTGGCCACGCAAACGCCAGCCGCAGCAGCAGCCGCAAGGAACGGGAGCGCTTCCTGGTACTTGTTGAGCACGCGCGCCGACCGCTCCGCGAACGCATCGCGCTGACGGATGAGGTTCTTGCCTGCCTCTATCAGCGCTTCCGAAACTGTGGCCGTCGCAGGTGTGCACATCGCCGCCAAACCCAAGCCTGTAACCACAAGTCCCGTCAGGGAAAGCGAGAGCACGACTGCGTCGCAGAATCGTGCCACGATCATGTACTCGGCAACCTGGTTCTCAGCGGCAAGCGCAGCCGCATCGGCGACATCCTGCACTTCGGCGGATGCGGAGTTTATGCGATAGACCTGGGCAGCTGTGAAAACGAGCGCGAGCGTGATGAGCAGCGAGAGCACCATGCCCGTTGTCGTGAAACCGCTCTCATCCTTGAACAGGTCCCGCCCTGCGCTGCATGTTTGGCGGTGCAGTCTCACAACCATGATCCAATCCAATCTTTCGGGGAGAGACCCTGTTCGGTCGATGCCGCCCATGCCGGCTGCGTCGGCATGGTGACGACTTCCTCGATTTCGAGATAGCCCGA
This sequence comes from uncultured Coriobacteriaceae bacterium, assembly GCA_902781245.1. Lineage (GTDB taxonomy): Bacteria > Actinomycetota > Coriobacteriia > Coriobacteriales > Eggerthellaceae > UBA9715. The sequence continues at coordinate 9,304 of CACZIP010000036.1, forward strand.
AGCGTTCGTCAAGCCGAGAAGTTTGGAAGCCGCGTCGAAGAGGGGAAGCGGCCGCAGCTGATTGCCGATTCGGACGCTCACCACACCCGACGCTTCGTTTCCGTTCAGCTCGATCTCCCAACTGCAGTTACCGTGATGCACGTGGAAACAATCGTGAGGGGGCACGGCTGCAAGCCTGTGGCGTACGAACGCCTCGCAGCTTGCAGCCGCTGACCCGTATGAATCGGTGCTCGTCGCGAGAAGCCGGCAGGCCTCTGCTGCAGCATTGCCCATGACCAGACGGTCGTACAGCACGATGCCAGGCTGAAGCAGCAACAGCATCAAGATGAACAATACCGGTATGACGAACGCAGCCTCGACTGTCGCCTGGCCCGAATCGTCCTGCAAACGCCTTGATCTCGTCATGTCCCTACCACCTCAGTACAAGAAGATGTCGACGATGGTCACGGGAGCCACCGCCTGGATGTGATGGGAAGCAACGGCAAGCGCATGCTCCACGAGCAGTCCATCGGACAAAGCGCGCCAAAGCGCACCGAGGGCAACTGTGACCGCAAGGAACCCCGCCATCACCACTGCGAACTCGACAGTCGACTGTCCCGAATCTCCGACAATCGTCTCTACAAGCTGTTGATCCCGTCCGAGATGGCGTTCCACAGCTCCTGCAACCGGGGTCTGAACACCGTTATCGCGAGTATGGCTATCACGACCAGCACTCCGACGAGGATCGCGTATTCCGTAGTCCCCTGCCCCGACTGCGATCTCGCCAAGGAGACCACACGCGACTGCAAGCCCGACCACATGCGCACCGACCCGAGACGCACCGATTCCAACGTTTTCGACAACGCACCCATTGCATCTTTCCTTTCCCTTGCCAACCATCAGAAACCCCCTGCCAATTCGAGGAGAACAGGGCCCATGACCATGAGCAGCATCGCAGGCAGAATCAGCGTGCCCGTCGGCAGCATCATCTTCACCGGAGCTTTCGCCACCCGCTCTTCGAGTGCGGCGCGATACGTCGCACGTGATTGCGACGCAGCATCTTCGAGCACGCCTGTGAGCGAGGTGCCCAGGCGCAGCGATCGCAGAATGCTGTCGACCACGCGCCTGAGCTGTTCGCATTCGTAAGATTGGGCAAGTTGGTGCAGCGACTCTTCCCGCGTCATGAGACCGAGCGCCCACCTCCTATATGCGCGCCCGCACGCCTGCGCGAACTCTCCCTCGAAATGGGAGGCGTAAAGCGCGAAGCTCAAATCGAACGACAAACCACTCCTAAGGCCAAGCGCAACCACTTCGAGCATTTCAGAAAGATGTTGCTCGGCATCGACCGCACGCCTTTTACGCGCCGTTTTTAGAGATTGACCGGGAAGCGAATAGCCCAACGACAACCCCGCCACGCAGAGAACCACTGCCAACTCGAAGCTGAACACCGCACCGAGCAAACCCCCAACAGCTGCACCTACAAGCCCGAACCTGAGCTCTGCCTCGCAGAACGCGGAAACGCTCACGTCCTTCTCGCAACCAGCAGGTCTCGCCTGTTCGAGGAAGCGTTTCCCCGACCGGGTCTTGTCGGCTTGTTTCGCGCGAACGAGCGGCGATAGCGGCTCGGCTGCTCCCGTGTAAAGCCTGCGCGTGAGCGATTCGGCATAACGTAGGCCGAGGCCTTTCAAATCGCGGGGCGTCCGCGACCCGTCCGCCTCGCCCGACACAGCCCCGAGCGCCTTGCGCCTCCGGCGGATGCGGATGCGGCGCTGCACAACCAGAGAGAACACCCCATATCCGCAAACGGCGGACAGTGCGCATGACGACGCAGCGAAGACAGCAGACAACGCGCTCATGACACTCCCTCCACCGACAACGCCCTCCTGACGAGCACGATTCCCGCAACCTGCATGAGGATGGCAAGCGCAAGCAGCGCATAGCCCTGCACGCTCTGGAAGAAAGGCATGAGGAAATCGGGGCTTGCCAGCGAGAACGCGCTCACGAGGATGAACGGCATCACGGCGACCACGCGCGCCGAAAGCTTCGCCTGCGCCGTCTGCAC
>CACZIP010000037.1 GCA_902781245.1 uncultured Coriobacteriaceae bacterium
TTTTAAATTTCTTAACGTTCTTATGCTTTAAGGAAGATTTTCTTAAATTGATCATTAATTTATCCGCATAATTTATTTAAATCCTCCGAGTATTCTATAGACAATTAAAATTTAAGAAAAAAGGAGAGATGTAAATGAGAAAAATGATATTTATTGCTAACGGTAATCAAAGAAGAAAAAGGCAATTAAACTAGTAAATTCTAATTTAGCATGATAACAAATTCTTAAATTACACACCCAATCCCCTTGAAACGAAAAGATTCCTGAAACTCGGTTACGAATTTCGGGGATCTTTTTATTGCTTTAAAATCTGTGCAAAGCGACTACGTAGACAACCAAAATCACACCCAAGATTAAGAAAATAATTGCAAGAGTGCGTTGCCATTTGGCTTCGTTTGTACTGTTTTTATTATTTTTCTTAGCATTGTTTTGCTTTTCGTTTAAGTATCTAAAGTATGAAATTGCCGCTACAAACAGGCAAAGAATTCCAATTATTAACATAAGAGTCCTCTCAAAAATCTGTATCTTTTTTATCTAATTTTACGCAAAAAAATAAAACTCTTCAAATTCGAAAAGCCTTATTTTTAATAAACAATTACTGGTTCATTAGTTATGACGTTGTCCCAAACGCTTCTGCGATTGCGGCCGCATGCTCGAGGTCGGGCGCAGTCGCGCCCGATTCCCATTTTGCCACTGTCTGGCGTGACACTCCTGCAGCTTCGGCAAGCTGTTCCTGGGTCATATGCAAGCTCAAGCGCGTTGTCAAGATGTTCTCTGCGATGCCCATGATCTGCTCCGTTCCGAAATCACAATCATCGGTCACGTGCGTGGTTATCAATCTTCAACTTCGAAAATCAGGTCGAACTCAACGGTCTTGCCCGAAGGGCCTTGCGTTACTGGAAACCAACCCACATAGCGTGCGCCTTCGGCTGCCTTGCTGTTGATAATGTCGCGATGGCTTTCCATATCAGCGTTTAATGCATAGTTGTTTTTGCCCAGTTTAACCTGAACATACTCGTATCGCATCGTGAGCTCCTTTCATACGATTCATATTACGTATGAAATGGTATGACGCTGCGAATCGGGATACCACCAACCAAAGCTGACAGTTTGTGAGTTTCTATGTCACGTTCGGTTGACAGGAATGCTAGCAGAAACGCGTTGCGCAACCACGAAGCGATGGAGTCAAGGTGGGTATTGCGCGAAAAACGTCAGGTGAGCAAGTGGACGAGTTTCCAGTTGGCGGATGTGAAGAACATTTGACCAGGCAATAATCACAATTGACGCAGTTCACAAGCGAGCCGTATACTTCAACAGTTGCTTTCAAAAGCCCCGTGAAGCAGGGACATGTGAAACGCCAACTGCCGAAGGGTCGTCCAGCCCCGAAGCCCGGCGTGTCGGCGTAGGAAACCGACAACCGCATCTGGCCTGCACTTTTGAAAACACGCACGGGACGGGGATACCCGGCCCACCAGGACGCACGCGGCCGCTTCAACCGCAACCGTCCGCAAGAACTGGAGGAAAGAACAGTGAAGACGTACTACGCAAAGCCCGGCGAGGTCGAGCGCGAGTGGCTTCTGATCGATGGTGAAGATCAGGTGCTCGGTCGCGTGGCGGCCAAGGCTGCGCACATCCTGCGCGGCAAGCACAAGCCCCAGTACACGCCCCATGTCGACACCGGTGACTTCGTCATCATCGTGAACGCCGACAAGATCCGCGTGACGGGGAACAAGGCGAAGGACAAGAAGTACTATCGCCACAGCGGTTATCCGGGTGGCCTGAAGTCCGAGTCGTTCGAAGAGGCCACGGCCAAGCACCCCGAGCGCGTCATCGAGCATGCTGTCAAGGGCATGCTGCCGAAGAACACGCTGGGCCGTGCCCAGGGCATGAAACTGAAGGTGTACGCGGGTCCCGATCATCCGCATGCAGCTCAGAAGCCGCGTAAGATCGAATTGTAGGAGGACAATCATGGCTAACGAAGCTTTGTATTACGGCACCGGCCGTCGCAAGAACGCGGTCGCCCGCGTCCGCCTCGTTCCCGGCACGGGCAAGGTCACGGTCAATGGTCGCGAGGCCATGGACTACTTCGGCCGTCAGGCCCTGATCGACGACTTCATGGCGCCGTTCAAGGTCACCGACACCGAGGGCCATTTCGACGTCATCGCACGCCTCAACGGCGGCGGCATCTCGGGTCAGGCCGGCGCTCTGCGCCACGGCATCTCCCGCGCCCTGCTTGAGGCTGGCGACTATCGCCAGGAGCTCAAGAAGGCTGGCTTCCTCACGCGCGACCCGCGTATGGTCGAGCGCAAGAAGTACGGTCTGAAGAAGGCCCGCAAGCGCCCGCAGTTCAGCAAGCGCTAATTCTGGCGAAGCATATCGTCACGAAAAAGGACCCGTTTCAAACGGGTCCTTTTTCTTGTCTGTTGAGGCGGCCAAAAGGGGCAACCCCTTTTGGCCGTTGCTTTTGGTTGTTACGCCACGAGGAAGAACTTCACAAGGAAGATCAGAGCCAGAATGTAAGTCAGCGCATATTGCTTCGAGCCCTTGCCGCTCGTCAAGTTGATGACCGAGAAGGTGATCAGGCCGATGCCGATAGCGTGGCCGATCGAGCCGGACATCGGCATGGCGATGAGCATGAGGGCGACGGGCACGGTCTGCTCGAGATCGTCGAAATCGATGCTCTTGAGGCCGGATAGCATGACCACGCCGACGTAGATGAGGGCCGAAGACGTTGCAGCAGCGGGGATGATGGCTGCGATGGGGGCCAGGAACAAGCACAGCAGGAACATGATGCCGCAAGTGAGGGCAGTCAGGCCTGTGCGGCCGCCAGCCTCGACACCTGAGGCCGACTCGACGAACGTCGTGACGGTCGACGTGCCGGTGCATGCGCCCACGACAGTGCCGATCGAGTCGGAGAGCAGCGCTTCCTTCATATTCGGCATCTTGCCGTTGTCGTCGAGCATACCTGCGCGGGCGGCGGTGCCGACGAGCGTGCCGATCGTGTCAAACATGTCGATCATGCAGAACGTCACGATGAGCGTGATGGCTGTAAACCAGCCCAGCTCGAGGAAGCCAGCGAAGTTGAACTTGAACAACGTGAGATTGACCATATCGCTGAACGCCGGAACCCACGAAGCGGTGGCCAGGCCTGCAAACGGGTCGGTGCCCAGGAACAGCGCTTCGCCAGCCCAGTAGATGATCGATGCCACGAGCATGCCGAGGATGACAGCAGCCTTCACGCCACGATGGGTGAGGAAGATGATGACGAACAGGCCGACGAACATCGTGACGACCGTGAGCACCATGCCGGGGTATGCCGAAGTCATGGTGCTGGCGGCACTGCCGGCGGTCAGGGAGCCGAAGAAGTCGCGCATGACGTAGAACGGATTGCCTTCGATGTCGAACACGCCAGCGTTCGAGCCGACGCCGATGTTGAGCAGCATCATGCCGATTGCGGGCGCAATGCCCATGCGCACACCATAGGGAATTGCATCGACGATTTTCTCTCGTATGTTACATACCGTGAGTATGACGAACACGACGCCTTCAGCCAACACGATGACGAGCGCGGCCTGGAATGACGCAACGTATGACGCGCCTGTTATCGTGGCAATCTGCGCAACCACCACCGCAAGGAAGCTGTTCAGGCCCATGCCGGGAGCCAAGCAGAATGGCTTGTTCGCGAGGAAGGCCATGCAGATCATGGCGATGCCGGATGCCAGGCATGTTGCCAGGAAGACGGCGTTCCAGAGCTCGTCACCGCCGGCGCGCCAGCCGGTCAGCAAGTTCGGGTTCAGGGCGATGATGTACGCCATCGTCATGAACGTGGTGAGGCCGGCGATGATCTCGGTTCTTACCGATGTGCCGTTCTCTTTGAGTTTGAATAGCGATTCCAATTCAATCTCCTCCAGAGGACTCCCCTTGATACGACAGAAACCATTGTACTTTAATAAGACAGCGACGAACCTTGGGAAGAACCGCAAATGAGAACGGTCTGTTTCAAGTTTTCGCGTAGGCCCCGACGTGGGGTTTTTCCTGTAATATAGGCGCAACCGAGAATCGAAGGGACCGATATGTCTTCAAACGTTTCTGAAATCTACGGCTCGCTCGTGTTCAACGAGCATGTCATGGCCGAACGGTTGCCATCCGTCACGTACAAGGCGCTCATGCGCACCATCGAACGGGGAGAGCCGCTTGACATCGAAGTTGCCAACGTCGTAGCGCATTCGATGAAGGAATGGGCCATCGAGAAGGGCGCGACGCACTACACGCATTGGTTCCAGCCTCTCACCGGCATCACCTCCGAGAAGCACGACGGTTTCATCGATCCGATTTCCGATGGTCGTGCGCTCATGCGCTTCAGCGGCAAGGAGCTCATCCAGAGTGAACCTGACGCGTCGAGCTTCCCCAATGGTGGATTGCGCGCAACGTTCGAGGCGCGCGGCTACACCGCTTGGGATCCGACGAGCTTTGCGTTCATCAAGGACGAAGTGCTCTGCATCCCCACGGCGTTTTGCAGCTACACGGGCGAGGCGCTTGACGAGAAGACGCCGCTGCTGCGCTCGCGCGATGTCATCGAAGAGCAGCTCAACCGCGTGCTTGCGTTGTTCGGCGAACCGTGGCGGCATATCGAGGTGACGGTCGGTTGCGAGCAGGAGTATTTCCTGATTTCGGAAGATTCGTACAAGAAGCGCCTCGATCTCATGCTCACGAACCGCACGCTGTTCGGCTATGCGCCGTGCAAGGGCCAGGAGCTCGAAGAACATTACTTCGGCGCCATCCGTCCGACGGTCAACGAGTACATGAAAGACCTCGACGAAGAGCTGTGGAAACTGGGCATCCCCGCCAAGACGAAGCACAACGAAGTGGCACCTGCCCAGCACGAGCTGGCGCCCATTTACGAGCGCGCGAACCGCGCCATCGACCACAACCTGCTGACCATGGAGAAGATGCGCTTGTTGGCAAATCGCCATGGATTGGTGTGCCTGCAGCACGAGAAACCGTTCGCGGGCATCAACGGTTCGGGCAAGCATGACAACTGGTCGCTTGCTGCAAACGGCAAGAACCTTCTCGAGCCGGGTGATAACCCCATCGAAAACTTGCGATTCCTCGTGCTTTTGACCTGCATCATCGAAGCGGTCGACGAATACCAGGAGCTGCTGCGCATGTCGGTCGCGTCGGCGGGCAACGATCATCGCCTGGGAGCTCAGGAAGCCCCGCCGGCTATCGTATCGATCTTCCTGGGCGATGAGCTCTCGTCGATTGTCGATGCGCTCGTCAACGACCACGAGTCTGAATATGCAAGCGCTCACAAGGTGGCCATGGACCTTGGAGTGGCGGTGCTGCCCGCTTTCCTCAAGGACAACACCGACCGCAACCGCACCTCGCCGTTTGCCTTCACGGGCAACAAGTTCGAGTTCCGTATGCCTGGTTCGTCGTGCAATCCTTCCGAAGCGAATACGATCTTGAACACGGCCGTGTCCAAGAGCCTCAAGGGTTTCGCCGACATCATGGAGGCGGCTGAGGACGAAGGCCAGGAGTTCGAGGAAGCGGTCATCGCCTGGATCAAGCAGACTTTGCGTGACCACGAGCGTATCATCTTCGACGGGAACGGCTATTCCGACGAATGGGCTGCAGAAGCCGAGCGCCGTGGTTTGGCCAACCACAAGACGACGGCCGACGCGCTGCCGTGCCTGCTCGACCGCAAGAACATCGAGCTCTTTGAAGAATTCGGCGTTTTGAACGAGTCTGAGATCCGCAGCCGCTACGAAGTCAAACTTGAGAAATATAACAAGCTGATCAACATCGAGGCACGTGTCATGAAGCGCATGGTGCGGACGCTTTATCTGCCCGCCATTGCAGACTTTGCAGCCGAGGTCGCCGAGAACGTATGGAAGGTAAAGTCGGTTCTGCCGGAAGCCGACCTGTCTGCACAAGAGCGCATACTTGCAAAGCTGTCCGAAGGCGTGAACAGCATCGATGCCTTGCTCGCCGAGCTCGACGAAACGCATCATACCGTGCGTGCGCTCGAGGATCAGCAGGAATGCGCGAACCGCAACGCCTACGAAGTCGTGCCCTTGATGCAGCGCCTACGTGCTGAGGTCGACAACCTCGAGATTATCGTGAGCGCCAAACATTGGCCTGTGCCGAACTACAACGAAATCCTGTTCTACGCTTAGTTAACGTTATTGCGTATTTACTGGCCTTTTGTCGTGCTGTTCTCATCGAGTGATAGAGTAACCATATCTATCACTCGAAGGGAGCTTCAATGGGTGTTTCTGCGGCCCAGTCATATCTGAGCGACATCTTGCACGTGGTATCTCAAGGGCTTTTGATACCGACGATACTGCTACTGCTCGGGTTCATTGCTTACGCGCTGTTCTGCATTGGCAGCGTTGTGTCTGAGTATTTCACCGAGCGGAAGTATTTCCAGGTGCAAATGCCCAAGTTTCTTGCTGCGCTCATGGCGGCAGGACAAGATGAGATTCCCGACGTTATCAAGAAATCCGATCTGTTGAAGCGGCAAAAAGCCGCACTGTTGACAGTGTATGATTACCGCACGCTTCCAGGTGATGCCCTCGTGGCGCTCATCCGCCGCCTGGTTAGCGAAGAGGAGACTCGTTACGATCGCATAGCTGGCCGCAACAACATGGCTGCGCGCGTGTCGCCGATGATCGGCCTCATGGGCACGCTGATTCCGCTTGGTCCGGGCATCGAGGCGCTTGGTCGTGCCGATACCTCTGCACTGTCCAGCTCCTTGCTTATCGCGTTCGATACGACGGTCGCCGGTTTGGTTGTTGCGGCGATCTGCTTGATAATCGGCAAGATCCGTACAAACTGGTATGGCAACTACATGTCGGCACTTGATTCTGCCATGGCAACGATGCTGCAGAAGATCGAGGACATGCGCGCTTCCGGCGAGATAACAATTGAAGAGCCGAGCGATTACGCGTTCCTTTACGAAAGTGGCCAAACGACATCCGCCGTAGAAAAAGCTGATATTGATCAAGTTGCGGATCCCGAAAAGGGGCTTGATGTCGACGCGGTTGATGATGAGCGCGTCGAGCGGGCAGCACGTGCGGCGTTGCGCGTCGAACGCGCTACGCGCCCAGAACGCGTCGAGACTTCCGAGCAGATCCGCTATTCCGAAGCGTCTGCGGTTGAGGAGGGCTTATCGCGTCAGCAACCCGTATTCGAGCTCAAGCAGCCAGTTCGTCTGGGCGAGGTCGTCCCACGAAGAAATGGCGGCTCGTTCGACTTGCCGAGAGATTAGGGGCGTGCCATGTCGAGCTACTACGGTTCGAGCGGGTCATTCCGCCCAGCAAAACAAGTCGAGGAAGTCGATCCCATGTCGTCGTTGGGCAACATCGGCGACATCATGCTCGTGTTCGCATGCGGTCTTATGGTCGCGCTCGTCGTGGCATGGAACGTCGACTTGGGCAAATTCACTCAAGTACAGATGGACCAGGAGATCCAGCAAGACGACATCGAGCAGATTACCGAGCAGCTCTACGGCGAAGGCAATGCATTCGTCGAAAAGGGCACGGTTTACCAAGATCCTGTAACGGGCAAGTATTACCTGGTCGAAGACGAACCTTCAGGCTCATCGGCAGGAGGTTCAGGTCAGAACGGCTCGCCGAGCGAGAACGGTTAGCCGGGCGAAAGGGGCATGTTGGCTGCTGAGGTTAAACATCCGTTGTTGTTCAGGGCGATTCGAATCGTCTTGGTGTTCTCGCTCGTGTTTTGGAGTTCGCTCGGAGTCGAGTGGGCTCTAGCGTTCGGAGCGGATGGCGATACGGTTGAAACCCAAGCAGACACGCAACAACCGTCTACATCCGAGAATCCTGAGGTAGGTGCTGGCGCATCAAGCGGGTCGAGCAGTGGTTCGGGCGACGGCTCTGGAAGCACGAATGATGGAGCAGGTACGGAAACTGGTGGAACAGGCTCCGGTGGGTCCGTCGATCCGGGCGGTGATGTGCCGACAGGTCCGACTGAAGCAGAGTTACAGCACGAGCGAGATGTTGCTGCAGCACAGGTGGTCATCGATGCGATAGTTGGATTGCGCGGTGCAACAGCCGACGATCGGGCGCGCGTCGACGCAGTTCTAGCACAGCTAGCCAGCCTGACAGCCGAGCAACAGGCTCTTGTACCCGATGAGACAAAACAAGAGTTGCAAGACATTTCCAATCACGTTGATGAGCTCATCGCCGAACGAGACAACGAAGAAGAGTTCACCGAAGAAGAACGTTTCATAGCGTCAAAGCACAAAGAAGGCACGCTTGTCGATATCGAGGCATGGACGCTCGATGGGGACGACCCAAGCTCCGAATATGCGAAAGAACTTGTTCGCAACGTGCGGCAGACGGCCGACGAGCAGGGATACCAGACGCCAAAGATGAGCACGATTAACGGCATGCTCCAAATCATCGCTGTTCCCAAATGGCAAAGCGATTCCGATCTCGAAAGCGATTGGAAGCCGAAGGCGCTCAAAGCCGATTTCCTCAAATGGTCCGTCGTGGGCAACGAAGGCTATGCCGAGGTGCAGACGGACGACGGCGTCTTGACCGTCAAGTCGTTGAGCGAAGGGTCGTTCCTGGTCACCTGCACAGTCGATGATGGCAAGAACGAAAAGGGCGAGCAGGTTGACACCGACTACACCAACTTGATTTACGGCGGCTTCTCGGATGAATATCCTGGCAAGAGCTTCACGGTCATGTTCAGCGTCGAGGTGCTCGGGCCGTACATCGACATTGAATTGCTCCAATCAGATGGCACAACATGTGCAGGTCTCGAATCACTCAGCCTTACGACCGAACAGCTCAAATCGTATGCATTCCAGGCGAATGTGCGCGTTTACGATCAGGTCAAGGAAGGCGCGATCGACGAGTTCCGCTGCACGTCGACGTCGGGCTTGAAGGAAGCTTCGGCAGCGAAATACGGCGAGTTGTTCGATGACCTGACATGGCAGGTGCTTGATGCCGATCGCAATCCCGTTGATGAGCGCATCGCGACGATTTCGGACATGGGCGTGTTGGAGTTCAAGGGCGATATCGACAAGGATGGTCCTATCATTGTGCGCGCGTCGTCGCCAAACGGCTTCAACCAGAATCCGGCTTCAGCTGAGGTGAGGATTGGCACCTGGGTCGAGGATCCGCAGGGCGAATCACATCCGCAGGAAACGTTGCGTATCACATCGAATGCTCGTGTTGATGGTGCGGCCAACGAAGAAGATGCTGCTGCTTCGAGCGAGGCGACTGAGCCCAATCCCGAAGGAAACAGCCCTGAGGGCGAAGATGCCTCGCCGAACGAAGAACCCAATGTTCCAGGCGATGGCGCAGAAGGCAACGATGCGGAAGGCGCTGAGCAAAACGATTCCGAAAAAGCTCAAGCCATCGACAAGATTTATACCGTGGCCCAGATCGAGGCATTGGGGAAGAACGTCGAGACGTTTACCATGCAAGGTTCTGATGGCCTCATGACGGTCAGGGGCGAAGGCGTCAGCCTCAAGTTGCTTCTTGCGGATGCAGGCATCACCGACCTCACCCAGGTGAAATCCATCGACTTCATCGACTACACCGGAGCGAGCACGTCCGTTACATGGGCTGATATCTCGTCAGGGACACAAGAGCCGTTCGTTGCGGTGCGTTCACGCGTGCTAACTGAAAAAGAAGGCTCGAACGAAGGTGCTACAGGTGTCAACGACCCAGGCAATACTGACGACTCAGGCAATGCCGAGCTGCTTGACAACACGCGGTTCCGCCTGCTGTTCTACGGTTCGACTTCGATCGATCCCAACGCACTCCGATGGATCAAGCATATTCGCGTCAACGTCGCCTCAGGCGAAGATAGCTCGGAAGAAAGCGATTTGGCGGTACGTGTCGATTACGTGCCAGTGCCCCGCGGCAAGCAGGCTGTGCTGTCGGCTATTCCCAGCCAAGCCATCGGAAGCGCGCGCTTCGGATTCAGCTGGGAGACATCGGCTGATGGCGAAAACTGGACGCCCGTACCCAACGGGGAAGTGCAGACGCTTCGCCTCATGACCGACGATTCGCAAATCGGGCGCTGGTACCGTGTGGTGCTCGAGACTGACATGCTCGATCCTCAAACAGGCGAATCGCTCGGGGCGACATCGAAGCCGGTTCAAATCAAAGAGGGCAGTGGGTTCATGGCCATCTTGGCGTATGATCCGCCCATTGCGGGCCAAACGGCAATTTTCCAATCGAGCGTCGAGGCGTATGTCGATGGCCAACAGATCTCGATCGACCCCGCCCAGCTCAAATACGAGTGGCAAAAGTCGGAAGACGGAGGTGCTTCGTGGCAGCGCATCGACGGGGCGACAGGACCTTCGTTTGCAGTGCCAACAGAGCCGATTGCCGAGCAGAAGCCTGCAGCAAATGCAGGCGATGACAAAAGCGATGCAGGAAGCGATGCGGCGCAGGAGCCCGAGCCGGTCACGCTTATCTATGTGCGCGTCGTTGTGACTACGACCGATACGAGGATTCCCGAACAGGCGCGAATCGCCGAATCGAATGCGCAACCATTGACCGTTCGTGTGGGCGGCGGCGACGATCCGAACTCTGACAACGCAGGCACGAATGACGACGTCGATCAGCAAGGAAGTGCGCCGCAACTCCCCATCGACGAGCAGTCTCCCGCTCCGCAAGCGCCCATCCCGCCGACAGCTGGTTCGATTGACGGTATGACCGAGATCACGAACATCCACGTCGATAACACGCCGCGGCCGTCCGTGACCCAAGAGCCCACGTCGAACCCCGTCACCCCGCAGCAAACGCAGCCGGAGCAGGCTCCAGCTCAAGCCTCGTCTGCCGTGAACGCTCAGGAGATAAAGCCTGACGAACTGCTGATCAATCCCGAGATCACGGCACTCGTGCAAGAGCAAGAGGCCGCCATCGACAAGGCGGTCACCAACTCCAGACCGGGTGCTCGGTGGACTCAGCTTTCCACGGTCGAACCAACGAACGACGACGTGCGCCGCATTCTCGCTGACAATCCGTTCGCTCCGTTCGCGATTCCCCTTGGTTTGGGCATCGCGGTTGCTGGTGGCCTCGAGAAGCTCCTCGCCTTCCGCCGCGAAATCGACTAGTGTTGAATGCTGTGATGTGAAGGCGCGGTCGCTTTCCGATTTAAGAGCGTTTCTATTATGGTCCGGCCAAAGAACCGGGCGATTCGGGGGCGAAGCCGCTTGCGAGGCACCATCTTTGCATTTCATAGATAAGCCGAGTTGCCGTAGGCGAGCCTCCGAATCGCCCGGTTCTTTGGCCGGACCA